>JAKISX010000034.1 GCA_021648405.1 Sulfurimonas sp.
TCCTTGTCTTTTAGTCATCATCTTCCCTATCACTATACGGAAGTTCTAAAGCTCGTACATTACCAATAGCATTTCCAGCAATACCTTTTATAGAACCATACATGCCTATGGTATTATCAAGAACCTTAGTAATTTGTTTTTCTCTTTGTTTCCAAATACGAGCCATAGACCTTTTTTCAGTATCTAAATCACTCTGCATTGTTGTAAATCCCTCAACGATTGCTTCGATTTGCATACTAAACTCAGTGCTTGTAAGATACCCATATAACAAACTCATTTTATCGGTTTTATTTTCTTCACCTTTTTTAGCATGATTAATTTTGATAATACTCTCTCTTAATACAGCAGATAAACCTTTAAACTCTTCAAAAGTACAAACCCATATACCATCGAGTAATCCCATTCTATCCATACCCGATGGTAAAGCTTCTGTTACCAATACGCCAACATCAACACTTTTTTCTCTCATATCGGCTTTAAACTTTTCTATCCAAGTCTTACTGAACTCTTTAGTTCTTTTACTCTCATAGTAAATCTTTCCACAGTTTTGTACTTCTCTAGTATGAATAATCTGAATACAATCAGCACCTCTAGCACCTTTTTTAATCTCTTCAATCATATCAAATGGAAATTTATTTGATAAATATTCTTCAATAGCCAACTCTTGAACTTCCCCTTGGAGTTGCATACTCCCTTGTTCTGCTTTTCTTTGAGCAATTTGTAACTGTTCTTGGAGCTGTTTTAGTTGTTCTTCTTTTTGTTTAAATTTTAACTCATTTGTTTCATCTAACGATTTTTGTATTTTCTCTCTTTCTTGTTTTAGTCGCTCTGTAAGTGCTATCTCTGAATCAGCTTTTACTTTAGACTCTATCTCTGCTTTTTCTCTTTTGAGCTTTTCTATCTCTGCCTTACTTTTGTTCAATTCTTTTACTTGGGTAGATTTTTCTGCAAGTTCTTTTTCTAAAAGAGAGATAGACTCACTTTGTTCTTCTTCAAGCTCTTTTTTGCTACTAACTTGTAATTTTTGTTTTTCAACTTTTAGTTGTAGTTGAGTAGCTTTTTTTAATTCATCATCAAATTGCTCTTGTTGTTCTTTGATAGCTTCTTGTTGAGCTTCTAAACCTGCTTTTGCTTTTTTAAACTCTTTTTCTTTTTTTTCAGTTGCTTCTTGAAGCTTCTTTTGTTCAGTAAGATTTTTTTCTTTTAGTTCATCTTCTAATTGGTGGTAGAGTATGTTATTTACATCTATATCTGTATTACAGTTGGGGCATTTAATTGTTGTTTTAGTTGGCATTTAAGAAATCCTAAATATTATATTTTTGTTCTCGTTTTTTAAAGGCTTCTACTCCACCTTCAAGTATTTCACATACATGTTCTCTTATTCCTTGTTGCTGTAAAATATGTTCTGCTTCAGAATCAATAAAAGTATTTTCTAATGCTCCATTAATATATTCAAACTTTGGTCTATCATCAGAACTTGCATTTTGATGGGCTACAATTATATTTTCAGAATAAGTAGATACTACTAGATTAGAGTTGTGAGAAACTATAATTATTTGTCTTTGTAGTTTTTTCTCCTTAATAAAATCATTAAGTTCTTGATATACTGTTCTATTGTCAAGATTATCTTCTGGTTGGTCAATTAAAATAGGGTCTCTAGATGAACTCATATGTAAAAATAATTGAAAAAGAATTATTCCTTTTTTACCAGGAGACATATGACCTAACCTATCACTACCTTGCATTAAATCATATGAAATTATAAAGTAGTTTTTAAATAATGCATTAATTATTTCTTGCTTTTGTTTACCTTGATTATAGGTAATAAGAGATGATGTATCTTCTAATATTGTATTACATATAAATTTAATATTGTCAATATGCTCATCTTTATTAAAGTGAAAAGTATTAGCCTCAAATCCATGTGAAGAAAATATTGTTTGAAGTGTTCTGTTTTTAGTAATATAGTCTGAAAAGTCTCTATGAAAACTATCAATATTAAAAGATATTTCACTTAGTAAATCTATAGAATCTGATATTGCCTTGAACTTTTCATGTTTGACAACAATATCTTCATAACAAGAAAGAAGACTTTCATATAAATTAATTATGTTATTAATATCAATTCTAGTTTTTTGAATTTCAATCTCATTCAACTTTAAATCAATTGCAGTAACTTTAGCTTGTTCAGCTTCTAATTCTTTTTGTTTTTGCTTTAAAGCTTCTAAATGTTTTATTTTTTCATTTAATGGTGCAAGCGAATCATTGTTAGAGATAATCTGTTGATTAGTAGTATTGATTTCCGTATCAATTTCAGTATAAGTAAATGGATGTGCACTCATAAATGTGGTTACGGAGTCGTTTAATTGTTTAGTTACTTGTTCTATTGTCCTTTTGATTATAGTTTGTAGTTCAGTATTTTGATATTTATATTTAACATTACTAAATTCTTCTTCAATAAATAATGGTATTTTAGTTTGAAGCTGGGTACTAGTATTATATAAGTCAGTTAGTAATTCTTTTTTTGATATTAAAAAAGAATTTTTATCTGATAAAACTTTATTTGATTCATTTAGTGATGTATATATTCCTATCTCTTTTTCTGTAAAACCTGATGTGCTTTTTAAACTTTCTAATTGTTCGCTAATATTATTAATATTCAGCTCTATTGCCTGTTTGTCTCCAAGTTGCTGTAAGTCTCTTTGAAAACTATTTAGCTTTTCAACTTGTAAAAAATAATCTTTAAGCGAACTGTCAATTCTTTGTTCATAGCCTAAAATTTCATTTTGTTTATTGTCAATATATTCACTATACCCATCATTGGATTTTAAAATATCATCAATTGTTTGTTTGAAATCTTCATTTCTACTTTTCTTTTCCGCCATATAGTTTAAATACATTTGTGGAATATAAACAATAGGCCTTTTATCCGAGTCATTAGATAATTTTGATACATGTCCGTCGGACCATGTAGCCTCTAGTTCAAAGGAAGGTAAGTCATCATATTTTTGAAAACCTTCAATTGATGAAATAACTTCAAATTTTTCATGGTTAAGAATAGATTTGGCTAAATGATAGAGAAGTAAAGACTTACCTGATGACTTACCTCCTATAATAGAATTTAAATCTTGATTCAACCCTATAATTTGTTCTCTAAATAATTCACCTTCATCCATTAGCTTTATTTGTTCAATAGTCTGATAGCTATTTTTAGAGTTTGGTTTAGTGTCAATTATTTTAACTCTATTAGGTTCATGCAGGACTTGTCTTAACCCTTCAAATGTTTCATCAGATTTAATCCATGTGTATCTATGTAAATCTGGTTCAAAAAGTTTATCAAAATCATGTGAATCGGAACCCCATAGTGTTGGTTTTATACTTTTAAATTCATTTATGTATTCAGCTGCATCAGTATTAAATTTACCTAACCCCCATTGAGCTGTTTTAGGGTTCCCACTTAATAGAAAATGTGATTTTTGTATTAACAATTTTCTATCGTTATGGTCTTGTCCATCCCATGCTAAATCACTTAAATCTTCATCTGATGGTAAAGCTAGAAAATACTTATTATTAAAAATACTCTTTTTGCTATTTAAGACACTTACGATGTCAAGGTCATCTATTTTAACATTATTTGTACCAGTAAATAATGCACTAGAGCCATCTTGAAAATTAGTATGCTCCAACTGAAGTCTTCGACCAAATAAAATTAAATTTTCTTTAGTTAAGTTTCTAGTTTCAGCACCACTAGAAGGATCTTCAGAATAAATAAAAGTTAATAGTTGTAAAAAATTATTTTCTATATCCTCTATAGATACTTTATCTGAAAAAATAATATGAAAATTTATAGCACTGCTTCCAACAAATTTTTTAAGTCTAAATTCTATATTTGGAAAAACAAAAATATTATTAATTTTTTCCACTTCTTCTTCAGAAAAAATTGTAAGCATTTTCTCTCTATCATTTAGATATATTTGTTTTATTTTTTTATAACCTTCAATAGAAAAATAATCAGTAATACCAATAGCAACTATGTTTTTTTCTAAAGCTTTTTTGAAAAGTGTTTGTACATAAATATCCCAATCGTCCCCAAATTGATTATTGAGAATTGAAGCTGGAGTGTGGACATGTAAATCCCACTTTTTCCATTCTGAACCTCTATTAATACTCATTTTATATATCTTTGTTTTTATTAGCTAGTTTCATTTTAACACCATTTATAATATAAATTATTTTGATTTATTATAGCTTGTATTTGTAATGATATAGTTTAAAGCATAAGTAAGATTTTTTATAAAGTCAGCCCTATATTTATAAGGGCTATGAGTGGAATTACTTATCGTTTAGATAAAACTCATTTGTCTCACAACAAGCTTTATACTCTTTAGTAAAAAGTTTATAAATTGCGTACATATCATTGATTAAGTCTTCAATATCTAATCGGATAAGTTTTCTTTGGTCTTTTTTAACTTCAGCTTCTAGTTTTGATAATCTTTTTGATATTGTAGTTTTAATGTTTTTATTGATATAGATAAGAGACTGAACCATTTGATTAAAAGTTAGTTTTTGCTCTACTGTTATTTCAACAAATAAATCTCCTCGTTTAAGGTTACAATTCGTAAAATAACTTACGAAAAACTGCTGAATTTAACTCCGCTGTTGACACATCCTAACAAACTCCCGTAAACACTATATTCTAAATGGGTTTAGATTTTATATTGTTACTAAATTTTTTAGTAACAAAAGGGATAAAAATGATATGTTATTTTGGGGTAATGGTACAAATATGATACAAAAAGTTTTTTGGAGTGGGTTGAAACCCCTTATACAAAGGGTTTCAGAGGAGATGTAAGGTAGTTACATCATCCCTGGCATTCCCATTTGTGGAGGCATTCCGCCACCCATATCTGCAGGAGCTGGATTGTTTTCTGGAATCTCATATATTGCAGCTTCTGTTGTAAGAAGTAAAGAAGAAACTGAAGTCGCATTTGTTAATGCTACACGAGCAACTTTAAGTGGGTCAATTATCCCAGCTTCAAACATATCTACATATTCGCCAGTTGCAGCATTAAACCCTACATTTGCATCTGTTGCTATCTCTACAGTATTTACAACAACACCTGTATCATAACCAGCATTTTCTGCGATTTGTTTAATTGGTGCTTTTACAGCACGAAGTATAATTTCACATCCAATTAGCTGATCACCCTCAAGTTCAAGGTTTACTTTAGCACCAGCACGAACAAGAGCAGCTCCACCACCTATTATGATACCCTCTTCTACAGCAGCTTTTGTTGCTGATAGTGCATCATCAACACGATCTTTTTTCTCTTTCATCTCAGTTTCAGTTGCTGCACCAACTTTTATTACAGCTACGCCACCTGAAAGTTTTGCTAAACGTTCTTGAAGTTTCTCTTTATCATATTCGCTTGTTGTAGCGTCTATTTGAACTTTTATTTCAGAGATTCTTTTCTTTACAGCATCCTCTTCACCAGCACCATTTACGATTACAGTATTGTCTTTGTCTATAACTACACGAGAAGCTTGACCAAGGAGCCCAATAGTTACGCCCTCAATAGTATGCCCAGTCTCTTCAGAGATAACAGTACCATTAGTTAAAGTCGCTATATCTTGAAGCATTGCTTTTCTTCTATCTCCAAAGCCTGGAGCTTTAACAGCACTTATATTTAAAACACCGCGAAGTTTATTTACAACCAAAGTTGAAAGTGCTTCACCCTCTACATCTTCAGCAATTATAAGAAGTGGACGATTTGTCTTTTGAACTTGCTCTAATAATGGAAGTAAATCTTTAAGTGAAGATATTTTAGAATCAGCTAGTAAAATCCATGGATTTTCAATTTCAGCTATCATTTTATCAGTATTTGTAATAAAGTAAGGACTTAAATAACCACGGTCAAATTGCATACCCTCAACAACTTCAAGCTCATCAGATATACCTTTAGCTTCTTCAACAGTAATAACACCATCTTGACCAACTTTTTGCATCGCTTCAGCAATCATATTACCAATAGATTCATCAGAGTTAGCAGAAATTGTAGCTACTTGCGCTATATCTTTTTTGCCATCTACAACTCTACTTGCAGCTTTTAGATTATCTAAAATTGCTTCACAAGCTTTATCCATACCGCGTTTAACCTCTATAGGGTTTGCCCCAGCAGTTATGTTTCTAAGACCTTCACTAAATATAGCATTTGCTAAAATAGTAGCAGTTGTAGTACCGTCACCAGCTTCATCAGCAGTATTTGAAGCTACCTCTTTTACAAGTTGAGCACCCATATCTTCTAGCTTGTCTTTTAGCTCAATCTCGCGAGCAACTGAAACACCATCTTTAGTAATTATTGGTGAACCATAGCTTTTTTGAATCAAAACATTACGACCGCGAGGTCCCATAGTTACTTTTACTGCATCTGTTAGTTTTTCAACACCTCTTGCTAATGCATTTCTCGCATTGTCTGAAAAAATTATCTCTTTTGCCATATCTGTATATATCTCCTGTTATTGTGACATCTTTAGATGTCTGGTTTAGTGCTACAGCGGTTAGCGTAAGCACTTGGATTTTGTTCAAATTGCGTTCTTAATTAATAACGCCAAAAATATCATCAGTATCTAATACTAAATACTTAGTGCCTTGGAATGAAACTTCATTACCAGCAAACTTAGAAAACAAAATCTTGTCTCCACATTTTAATGTATCTACCTCTTTACTTACAGCAACAACTTCACCTTGTGACGGTTTTTGTGTAGCACTATCTGGTATAATAATTCCAGATGCAGTTGTGGTTGATTCTTCTGCTATTTTTATTAAAACTCTATTACCTAATGGTTGAAAGTTCATATATATCCTTCGTATTTTATAATTATTGCAATGATAGCTAATTAAAAGTAAATTTTTGGTAAATCATCTTAATTAGCGTTTTAACATCATCAAAGCAAAATAAAAGTTTATAGTGTGTATAATTCCGACCTACAAAACGGATGTCAGGGTAGCTCAGCTGGTTAGAGCACTGGTCTCATAAGCCGGGGGTCGGGGGTTCAAGTCCCCCCTCTGACACCATTCATAACTCATCTCATTAAATCTGAAAATATTTTGGTATAATTGTTATATGAATAAAATTCTATTTAGCACTATATTGGTATTTATACTTATTATATATTTAACTAATACTAAAGAGAAGTTTCATTATTCCCCACTTAAAAGTGATGCTGTAATTCTTGCTTATGGAGATAGTCTCACTTATGGCTTTGGAGTCAAAAAAGAGTTTAGCTACCCATCAGTACTAGCAAAAAAAAGTGGCTTGAAAGTTATAAATGCTGGTGTGTCTGGTGAAGTGTCTATTGAGGGTCTTAAGCGTTTATCAAAATTTTTAGAGAAAAACCCTGATTTGGTAATTCTTTGTCATGGTGGAAATGATATACTAAAAAAATATTCAAAAGAACAACTCAAAAATAATCTTATAGCTATGATAAATCTCATAAAACAAAGTGGAGCAGAAGTACTGCTTGTTGGTGTTGTAAATTTAAGTTTTACTGAAATTAAGGTACTTGCACTTTATGATGAAATAGCACAAGAAACAGGTGTCATGTATGAAAACAAAATACTACCTATAGTTATGCAAGGCAGAGCTTATAAAAGTGATTATATACACCCTAATAAAATAGGTTATGAGATGATGGCTGATGCTTTTATTGAAATTTTAGAGGAGTATAAAGTTTTAAATAACACTAAATTGTTTTAAAAATGGACTATAGATAACTGAATTGTCTGATTAATTAAAAGCTAGATTCCAAGTTATCATACCCATAAGAGTATTTCCTACGGGCATTTAGGCTTGGTTTAAACCTCGTGATTTTACTTTATATTACTATTTTTCATGACAAGCAACACAAAGAGAACTACCTATATTTGAACTTCTTAAATATGTATTATATTCTGTTCCGTGAGGGTCATGACAACTTGTACACTCAACTTTACCGCTCTTTAAGAGGTCACTGATCATTGAGGCGCCAAGTATGTCTGTTACTGGTGTACTAACTGGTCTTAAGCCTGCTCGGCCAGGCATATATTCTATAGAAATTGGATGGTCGTTGGTTAAATCTCCATCAAGACCAACTGCTTTATATTCTATAGCAGCCATAGATGCTGCGTTTGGTGGGTTTGTGCCAATATATGATCCAGTTGGATTATATCCTCCAGATCCAGGCGCATTTACGACACTGTTCATTGCACTTACACCGTCGTGGCAACTAAGACATGCCATACTTGCACCAGTTGGGCCAGTAGCAGAAAGAGTTCCCGCAATTGTGACCCCAGCTACTCCTGGATTAACAGCACCATACATCGTAAATTCCGTGCTTATTGATGGTTTATTCCAAAGCGGAGCAGGTTGATAACTGTTGTTTGAAGCATGAGGAGTATGACAGTAAACACATACCTGACCATTGTCTGTATCAGTAGATGTAGAACTGGTTATGTCACCATGTGGACCACCAACAGCAAATAATCCTGTTGAAAGTATAACAAGTGTACCAATATTTTTTATAAATAATTTTTTCATAATATTTGCCCTAGTTTAATTTTATAGTTAATAATTATATGTATTTATTAATGTTCGCACATTAAAAACAAAAATTACAATTCAGTGTATCATTTTTATATTCAGATAACAAGAAAAAATCACTAAATCACCATATTTTTTTTTAAATAGTAATTTTGAAACTACTTTTGTTAAGAACAACAGAAATGTGAATATTAGCGCAAGTTCAATTCTTTTATGTGCTTTAGAAGAATAAAGCCATATAAACTTTAAATTTTAGGCAGCTTTAGGATTTTGATATAAGTGGATGGGGTGGAGGGATTCGAACCCCCGAATGTCAGCACCAAAAGCTGATGCCTTACCACTTGGCGACACCCCAGTAATTAAATATTATAAATTGGTTGCGGAAACAGGATTTGAACCTGTGACCTTCGGGTTATGAGCCCGACGAGCTACCAAACTGCTCTACTCCGCGGTGTTTACAAACTTATATATGTGTTTGTGAGCCGAAATTATAGACAAAAAGTTTTTTATTGTCAAGCATTATTCGATAAAAATCGATAGCGTCATAATATTTCTGTAAATTCATCACTCAGCTTTTTGACATTGTACCGAATTATCAACTAAAACATAATTTTTGCTCAGCTATTTTGCGTTTGTATCAAGGGCAAAAGGCACCTATAACCTTGGTAAAGTGTAATTTTCTCCAATGAGTTGAGGGAAATGTCAGAAATGTCAGATAAGTACAACTATCCTATAGATTATCAATTAGAAATTTTACAAATCTATTTTTTTAACGCCTCTATTCTTTAAGTTCATCAAAGAAATCTGTATATGTAGCGTAAAGATTCACTTTGCATTGGAGCTATATCAATAATCTCTTTTGCTCTTGTATTGAGTAGCATGAAAGAATTTAACCCACACCAAGAGCTAAAGACACTAAAAGGTAAGATAAGGCGATGGAAGAGTTTCCTCTACAAGATATAATTATCACGCTTAATGCTCTGCATTTTGAGACTAAAACACTTCTTTAGTATTTGTTTGACTTGGATATGATATTTCAAGAATAATAACATCTTCTTTGTCTGCCATAAATGGACCATGAACTTCTTGTGGTGGTCTACTTGCATAACAACCTACCTCAAGCCACATGCCAAATGCTTCATCATATAATCTACCTGATACCACAAATATTTCTTCTGGATAGTTGTGACTTTTTGCTCCATAAGCTTTAGTTGAATATCCTGCTTTGATTTTTGTTAATCTAGTGTAGTCACCAGTTTCTAAATCTTCTGCAATTGTTATTTGCTGAAGATTTCCATCTGAGCCTTCAATATCTTCCCATTTTCCAGCATTTTTTATATCTAAAGGATTCCAATATGTTTTTGTTGATTTCAATTTTTTCCTTTATGTTAAATATATTTTGGAATTAACTCTTTAATATTGTTATATATTTTAAGAAAATCAGTTGAATAAACTCTTGTTTTTGCGATAGATGTTATGAAATTAGTATCACTTTTAAATCTTGGAACCAGATGCATATGTATATGCTCAGCTATCCCTGCACCAGCTTTTTCACCTAAATTCATCCCTATATTTACACCATGTGCTCCAAAACCATCTTTTAATAATCTAACACATTTTTGTGCTAATTCACTCATATGTAACCAAACTTTAGAATCTAAATCTTCAAGTTTATCCGTATGAAAATGGGGAATAATCATAAAATGCCCAGGAGTATATGGATACTTATTCATAACTATAAAGCAAAATTCATCACGATAAAGTACTTGTAAATCCTCATCTTCTTGAGCATGTGTGCTTATGTAACAAAAAATACAACCATCTATTTTTTTACCAGCTACATATTCATTTCGCCAAGGGGCATAAAGTATATCATTCAAAATCAACTCCTATATAAATGCGAACACAAGGTCAGGAAACAGTATAACCAATCCTAACCCTAAAAGCTGTAAAAATATAAAAGGAATTACCCCTTTGTATATTTGCGTGGTTTTAATAGTATCACCAGCTACGCCTTTTAGGAAAAAAAGCGATAAACCAAATGGTGGAGTTAAAAACGAAGCTTGTAAATTTAAAGCTATAAGGACTGCAAACCAAATTGGGTCTATTCCAAAAGCGTGCATAACTGGAATTAAAATAGGAACAATTATAAATGATATCTCTATAAAATCTATAAAAAAACCAAGTATAAATATGCTAAGCATTGCTATAGCTATAAAAAACCAAACATCGCCAATGTCTTCACTAAAAAATTCTAAAACTAAATCTGTACCACCAAGCTCATTAAAAACAAGTGAAAATGCCGTAGCTCCGATGAGAATCATAAAAATCATTCCGCTTAGTTTTACAGTTTCAAGTGAAGCATACTTTAACATACTAAAATTTAATGAGTTGTTTATTTTTGCTAAAACTACAGCACCAACAACACCAAACGCAGCTGATTCAGTTGGCGAAGCAATACCTGAAAATATACTTCCTAAAACCGATACCATTAAAAGTAATGGCGGTATTATTGATATTATAATCTCTTTTATACAAATTTTGTCATCAATATTTGTAGCGATTGGAGCGACTGATGGATTAAAATAAGAATAAATTAAAATATAAGTTACATAGAGCCCAACAAGCAAAAGTCCAGGTAGTACAGCACCCATAAACAATTCACCTACACTTACACTCATAACATCACCTAAGATAATTAATATTATAGATGGAGGGATGATTTGTCCTAGTGTTCCACTTGCCGCAACCGTTCCTGAAGCTAATGACTTATCATATCCAGCTTTTAGCATTAAAGGTAATGCAATAACGCTAAGCATTACAACAGAAGCCGATACTATCCCAGTAGAAGCAGCAAGCATCGCTCCAACTAAGACTACACTAACAGCTAAGCCACCCCTTACATTTCTAAAAAGTAGGTTCATGGATACAAGCAATCTCTCTGCCATTTTTGATTTCTCTAAAACTAAGCCCATAGCTATAAAAAGAGGAACTGCCATAAGTGTTGTGTTGGACATAATCCCAAATATTCTATGAGGGAGGAGATCAAAAATACCAAAACCAACATTTGGAACAAAAAAAGCAAAAGCGATAGATACAGCTCCAAAAACAAAAGCAACAGGAATCCCAACTAAAAGTAGTGCTAAAACTATCAAAAACATAGAAAAAGCTATCATTTTAGCTTCCATATATTATAGATGTTTCTAATAGCAACAAGCGCTAAAAATGCAAATGCTAATGGCATGATAGATTTAACTAAAAAACGGTATTGTAGTCCACCAGGGTTTGAAGAGATTTCATTTTGCACATAACTAAGCTTTACAAAATCAAGTCCAACATAAATTATTAAAATTGAAAATGGTAAGATAAAAAAAAGTGATGATATGAGATTTATAATGTTTTTATTTTTTTGACTAAATGTGTTATAAAAAATATCAACTCTAACATGAGCATTTTGTTGTAAAGCATAAGCAATTCCAAAAAGAATAACTGCATCAAAAAGATGCCATTCCAACTCTTGAAGAGCGATAGAGCCAGATGAAAAAAGATATCTAAGAGTTGCATCATAAACAACTAACAAAACTAATATACACAAAATAAAAGCTGTAAAGTACCCTAAATATTTTATGGTTTTATCTATGAAATCCAAATTAAAACCTAGATAAAATTTGGTGCATCATTCGCAAAAAGGATGATATCTCCACTTTTTGTTTGAGAAGCTAAAATATCTGTGATTTTTGATTTATCATGTAAAATGGTCTTTTGTTTTACTTTTAGATGCTTATCAAATAGTGCAGCATTGAGAGCGCCAGTTACAATTACTATGTCAAAAACTTTATTTATTTCATTTATTAATCTAATATTTAACTCATCACTACTTTCAATTAAACCAGGTGTAACCATAACTTTATTTCCAGTTTCATGAAGTGAACAAAGCCTTATACCTTCAATCATACCATCTATGTTACCATTGTATCCATCATCTAGTATAGTTTTTCCATTGGCCTTAATAAGTTGAAGTCTATGCTCAACTGGTTTTAAATTTTCAACTGCTTGTTTTATCTCTTCATCGCTCAAAGCAAATTGTTGTGCAATTTTTACAGCAACTTCAATGTTCATAGCTTGAAAAGCCCCAAGAACAGAAGTATGCAACTCTAAATCATCAACTTTAAAACTAGTACCGCTTAAGTCTGCATATAGGTCACTTACAGTATGACCAAAAAATGTAACTTTATCATGTGGCTCATCTGTTACAGAATTATGTATATATGCTTTTATTAAGCGTGGTGATTGCATGATTTCTAACTTAGTTGCGATAGTATTTTCTATAGTTTTAAAATACTCTATATGTGCTAAACCAACTTTACCAACTACTACAGTTTGAGGTTCTAAAAATGTTGTAATAGCATATATATCACCATGTTCTCTAGCTCCAGCTTCACACACATAAATCTCAGTATCTTCAGGTAGTGAACTATTTATATCGCCAATTATTCCACCAATGGTGTTGATACTTCTTGGTGTTGCATAAGTTTTATATTTTTTACTTAAAATATCAGCTACAAAGTTCTTAATGCTTGTTTTTCCATAGCTTCCAGTAATTGCAATAATTTGTAAATTGCTCATAGAAGATAATTTTTGTTTAGCTTGTTTTTTATATGCCGCAAAAAGAAATTTTTCAATCATATAACTGCCAATATATGCAACAGCTAATGGCATAAACACACCATATACTGCACATGCCGATTTTAAAGTACAAAGCACATCTTGAAAAAGAGTTAGAGATACTAAAAGGATTAAAAATCTTTTTACTCGCCAAGTTAAGACAAGTTTTTTATCTAGTTTTTTGTGCCAAATAAAGATACTTGGAAGTACTGCAAAAAGATAAAATATGATAAAAAACTGACCAGTAGTATGATAAGCAACAAAAGGGATGAAAAAATAAAAAACATGCCACAAAGGTTTTTTATGTTTAAAAATTACACGAGATAGTTTATAATCGTACCACTGCAAATTTGTTATTAAGTACCACCCAAGAGTAGTTACAAAAAGCACATTTATAACAAAGGCTGCTAAAATTTCAATATTATCCATCTATTTCCCCAAAGTTTTTAAAAAAGTTTTTTCTATTTTATTTGAAATATCGTCTGAATATTGCATAAAAAAATAATGATCACCATGATAAATTTCTAAAACACTATCTTTTATTAGTTCATTTATTTTGTGGGCTGATTTTAGTGGTGTAGCACTATCTGTATCACCCCAACAAATTAATGTTTTTCCTCTATAATTTTTAAATTCTAAACTAAAATCTTCATTTACTACATTTTTAAAAGTTTCATACATTGAATTATTTAAATTTTTGGCATCCTCTGCTACAAAGTATTTTTTTAAATTAGCTAATCCAAATATTTTCATCATTTTAAAAATTGCTATTTTTGATTTTATTTTTAATGATTTTGCCCAATATATACCTGCACTTGATAGTAAAACAAGTACTGATGGATTCAATAATACAGCAATTTTTCCACCAAAAGAGTGTCCAACTATAATATCTTTTTGAGCATTTAAGTGTATCATTAATAGTTCAACTATTCGTGCATAATCTTTAGTTTGTAAAGTTAAGTTACAAGTGCTTCCACCAAATCCTGGTAAATCTATATATATATGACGAAATGTGTCCATATATGGAGAGAAAGTTTTTTTCATAAGACCCTTGTTACTTCCCCAGCCATGTAAAATTATTATATCTACTTTAGCATTTGGATTTATAATCTCATAACTAATGTCTAAAGTATGTTTATTATACTGAATAGACTTAATTGCCATTATTTACCTTTTGCATTATTGATTGAATGGATGTACTCGTAATTTATTTTTATGCTTTTTGGCTCTGGTAGAGAAGAAATTAAGCTTATGATTGCATCTGAGAAATTTTCAAAAAGATAGTTAGCCATAGACCCAGGGATTGGATTAATCTCATTTAGTAATACTTCATTATTTACTACAAAAAAGTCACAACGAATTAAAGAACCCTCAAACATATTTCTATAAACTTTAGCAAAAGTAGTTTTTAGTTTTTGTTCTAATTCTGCGCTTATATCTGCTTTTAACACTGATTCTGAACGCGAAAAATCCATATATTTTTTCTCAAAATCTAAAAATTCTTCTTTTTGTGGCTCTTCTATAATTGAGAATTTAACTTCATCGTCTGCTATATATCCAGCTACATTATATTCTTTAACATTATCAATAAATGGTTCAACAACAACGTTGTCATCATACTCATAAGCAGTATCTAATGCATAATCTAATTCTGATTCATTTTTTACAATACTCACACCTATAGAGCTTCCAAGTCTTGCTGGTTTTATAATTATCGGATAATCAATTGTAATATTTTTTTGCTCATTTGAGTTTAAAATCTCATACTCTACACATTTAATATTTTTAGCATCACAAAGCCACTTAGTATATCTTTTATCGTAAGAAAATACACTAGCACTAACACGAGGTCCAATATATTTTATAGCATAAAAATCAAGCAGTGCAGCTATTGTCCCATCTTCACCATCTGCTCCATGAATAAGGTTTAAAATAATATCTTTATATTGAGTATTGCTAAACATGGTTTTTTGATTAAATGCCCCTTGACTTAAACTAAGAGTTGACATTTTTTTGTAAGCACCACTTGAAAAAGTTTTTGCTTTCATCTCTTTTTTATCTATTAAATAAAATTGATGATCTATATCACAAAATATAAAATTTAAATTAAAATTAGATAATTTTTGCATTAAAGTTATTGCACTAACTATGCTGATTTCATGCTCAAAACTAGCCCCACCAAATAAAATTGTTAATTTCAAATAAAATCCTTATCTCTTATAATCGCAATTATATCTTAAGTTAATTAAAGCAACTTCAATGCTTCTTTTACTAGTGAAGCTGTATCTTTAGCGCTACATTCACACAAAACTTTACTTATTTTGTCTTTTTTAAATCCTAAAGATTCTAATGCTTCTGTTGCCTGGATAAATGAGGCTGATGCCGAATTCTCAGAACTATTTTGCAATATTTCTTCATCAAATCCTGCTAATTCTACGAGTATTCGTCCTGCACTTTTAGGTCCAATTCCTGGAACTTTTTTTACACCATTTAAATCTTTATTATTTATAATAGTTCCAAACTGATTAGGTGTATATGTTGAACAAATTGCCATAGCTACTTTTGGTCCAACTCCATTTATTTTTATAAGCCTTGCAAACATTTTTTTTTCACTTTTATCTAAAAAACCAAAAAGAAGTTGAGCATCTTCACGGATTATTTGTGTAGTAAAAAATTTAACTTTATCACTACTAAGTCCTGAAAAGCTTTGAAGAGAGATAAATACTTCATAAACAATACCACTAACTTCAACATGCACAAAACTAGGTTCTTTATATATTATATTTCCATTTAATCCAACTATCATATATATTTATTCCTCCTTTTTAGGTTCGATAGAGTAGCGTCCATCTTCATCTTCAACTAAACCAAATATTTTATCTTGTGAACCCTCAGGTGGTTCATAAACTACCTCTATAGGTGGATCAACAAGTTTAAAAATTAATTTATTATAGCCAACCCACCTATCTCGATTTATTATCCTTGCATCAAAAATATTATCTTGAAAAGATGCTGTTTTAGTTGTTAAAAGGATTAGTTTATCTTGTTTAACTGCATACTCATTTTTAATTGTTTTTAGGTGTGCTTCTATTTTTAAAAATTGTTTATATTTATCTACAAACGATGAAGGCATCTGTACGCCATTTTTTTTGTAATGTAAGAGACGCTTCTTTAGCTCTTTAAATGCTGGTTTATTGTCTTTAATCATTATGGTGTATTTGTTTATCTCTTTTTTTATATTTTTAGTAGCAATTTCAAGCTCTGATATTTTATTTTCATTTTTTTCTAAACCTTTTTGAGAAGATTTTTTAAGCAGGGAATCAATTGTAAAAACATTTTCACTACCTTGAAGTTTTTTTATCTCAATAATTTTTGATGAAGTAGCTTTAACATAAGAACCACATATCTCTATATATACCTCTTTACCTCTAATATCTCCACCCATAGCCTGACCTATATCTATAATATCACCATCTATAATACCATGTTCAAGTCTTGTAATATGAATTTTTTTACCATAAGCTGTCCCCTTGTGAATATTTATATCTAGTTTTTCAGATCTAATAACAGAGCTTTTATGAGTCTGACCACCAATAGTTGCTCTTAATGCATTTAATTTTGAATTTGGACCCATATTTCCATCAATATCTATCTCTGTAACTTCAACCTCCATGCCAGCTCCAACTGCATCTTTGGAGCTGTCTTCTTCTTTTACGCTCATACTTACATTTGAATCGAGTCCAGCTGAGATAGATCCAGTTGACTTAAAACTAATTGACTCTACATCTACATCTGTTTTTATTGCGTAAGTATTATCTTCAAAAGTGACATATCCATTTTCATTAGCAATATATTTAATGCTATCTTGTGTGTCTTTTTGAAGTATTGTTTCATCTATGTTAAATTCTGGCACATTTGTTTCAAGGGGTTCTGGAGCTTCTAAAAACAAACCTTTGCAGTTTCTTCCAGATGTGCCTTTTTTAGGCTTTATATATTCTATTAATAATTCATCTTTTACTACATTTTGAATAAATCCACGAGAAGAATAATCTATTTTTTCATGCTTTGCAATATCATTTTTTTTATCATAATGGATAATTATTTCATCATCAATAGTTGGAGTAGGTTCAATGCTTTGTGCAATTAATATAGTTTCATTTTGATGATATTCTAAATTTTTTTCAACTTTAACTTTTGATGAAAGTATAGATACAACTTCACTTAATATTTCATCAAATATATTTATTAAAATACCTGCGCGAAGCTTTTTATTGTTAATTAATATCGCAAGTTCATCTTGAAAACCTTTAAAGTACTCTATTTTTGAACCAGACTTTATGCTCAAATAAACTTTACATTTCGAAGCATTCGCACCAATTGCAATATTAAAATTTGGAAATTTATCATCTTTTGGTTCTTTTGAGTAAACTTCTATTTCATACATTTGCTTTAGCTCAAATGACTTATTTAATAGTGCTTTTACATCGTCTAACTCATAAAGTTCATCATTAGATATCTCTTCAAATTCAACATCTTTTTTACCATCATTTGTAGCTGTAAATGTTTGAATATCTAAAACATTAAAATCTAAACTCTCAATACTAACACCGTTTGCTTGAGATAGTGCCAAAAGCTCTTTTGCTACATTTTGAGTTTTTATAACAGCTGTACGAATTTTTGACGATGATGTTTTATTATCGCTACTGCTAGAACCAAAAAATCCCACTTATTTCTGCCTATATATTGAATTTAAAAAAAATACTCTATATATTAATATATTATTTGTTAAAATATCGTAAAAATGGTATATTTCTTAAATATTCTTTCAAAGTAGCCTATGTTTAAAGCAATATTTACAAATAGTTTTGGAATTTTAATCTCAAGAATTTTAGGATTTATCAGAGATTTATTTACAGCATCTGTTCTTGGTGCAAATATATATAGCGATATATTTTTCATCGCTTTTAAACTCCCTAACCTTTTTCGCCGTATTTTTGCAGAGGGTGCTTTTACGCAAGTTTTTATCCCTGCATTTGCAAAGACAAGTCACAAAGGTGTGTTTTGTGCAAATATTTTTTTAGTTTTTTTATCTATCATAATCATTATAACACTACTTGTAAATCTACTTCCAGCTTTAGCTACAAAGGCAATAGCGGTAGGTTTTGACGAAGAGACCATAAAGATTGCAGCACCATTTGTAGCCATAAACTTTTGGTACTTGCCTCTTATATTTGCCGTTACTTTTTTAAGTACTATGCTTCAGTACAAGCACCACTTTGCAACATCTGCATTTTCAACAGCCTTGTTGAATATTTCACTTATTTTAGCTTTGTATTTTTCACAGGACAAAACACAAAGTGAGATAGTTTACTACCTAAGTTATGGTGTAGTTGTTGGTGGTTTGCTTCAACTTGGAGTTCATATCATAGCCATTTATAAAATGGGACTCTCAAGACTGCTAATAGGTGGGTTTAAACACTTAAGAATTAAGTCTAAAATTATAAAAAGAGATACAAAAACATTTAGAAACAATTTTTTTCCTGCAATGTGGGGAAATTCCACGGCTCAAGTGAGTGCATTTTTAGATACATTTTTAGCCTCATTTCTTGTAACTGGTTCTATCTCTTACCTTTACTATGCCAATCGAATATTTCAACTCCCACTTGCACTTTTTGCCATCGCAACCTCCATAGCCCTTTTTCCCCGCATTGCTAGATATATAAAAAACAAAGATGAAGAAAAAGCTCTAGCATTTTTACATAAAGCATTTTGGTTTTTAGCATTTTTACTTACTGCAAGTGCCATTGGTGGGTTTGTACTATCTCATGAAATAACTTGGCTTTTGTTTGAGCGAGGTGCTTTTAATGCAGAAGATACTGCAAATACAACTGCTGTTCTTGAGATGTATATGATAGGACTACTTCCATTTGGGCTTCAAAAGTTGTTTATACTTTGGCTATACGCAAAAGAGATGCAGATGAAAGCTGCAAAAATTGCAACCTACTCTTTACTTACATACATAGTGTTTGCCCTCGCTCTCATCTCACCTATGGGTGTCAGCGGTTTAGCACTTGCTGGAACCATAGGTGGGTTTATAAGTTTTACATTAACCATAAGAGTGTTTGGAGTTCAAAACTTTTTAAATATAATTCGCTCAAAAAATACTATTTTTCTTATAGTTGGCTCTGTAATTTTCACTCTTTTACTTTTGTTTTTTAAAGATTTTATTGCTTCATATATGTAGTTACAGACACTTTATCTTTTAGAGCTAATTTACCAATCTCAGTAGGATGCTTTTTATGATGAAATAAAATGTAATATTTAAATCGTATTTTATCCCTTACTAAATCTAAAAGTTTCTTTTTAGCTTACATAACAGATAGCGTCAAAATATTTCTGTAAATTCATCCTCAGCTTTTTGACATTTTACCAAATTATCCCACGAAACATAATTTCTACCCAACCATTTAGCATTTGTATCAATGGCAAGTGGTACCAACAATCTCAATATTGACCCTTCATTTGGAAAGGCACCTATAACTTTAGTTCTGCGTTTTATCTCCTTATTAAATCTTTCTACTATATTTGTAGAGTGTAGTTGTCTCCAGTGAGTAGATGGAAATGTTAAGTAAGTACAGCTATCATATAAATTATCCATGAGAAATTTTGCTAGTCTTGGTTTTGAGTCTTCATACGTTGCGATCATTCCATTAGCGGCAACTGTCGCTTCTTCAAAGCTTTTAGAACGAAGAACGTCTTTTAAGTAATCTAAAACTTCTTCTAAATCTTTTTTAGCTACAATTTTCATTAGGTTACGCTTCAAGTGTACACTACAGAACTGCCAAGATGAGCCTACGAAACTTTCTTTGGCAGCTTTTTTAATTCCTCTATGTCCATCACTAATAATCAAATCTACTTTTTTTATCCCTCTGTCTTTTAGTCCATCAAAGAACTCTGTATAGGTTGCAAATGATTCACTCTCCATTGGGGTTATATCAAGAATTTCCCTTGTACCAGTAGTATTAACACCAATAGCTACCATCACGGCTGATGAAACAAATCTAACTCCATTAAATACTTTGAGATATGTTGCATCAATGTAAAGATATGGATAGTGCTCTTGTAAGTCAGAGGTTTTAAATTCCGTAACGAGTTCATCAAGCTCATGGGAGAGCCTGCTCACAGTTTCATGACTCAGCTCAATTCCCAGTTCTCCAACAATAGATTCTACTTTTCTGGTTGATACACCTTTGAGGTAACTTTCAACAATTATGGATGAGAGAGCTTTGTCTATTCTAGAGTAATTTGCAAAAAGCTTAGTATCAAATTTCCCTACTCTAGCATAAGGTCTCAATAAATTCAACTCCCCAAGAGTAGTTTTTAACCTTCTCTCTTTATGACCATTACGATAATCTTCTCGCTCTCCAGTTCTCTCATGTTTTTGAGCACCTATACGCTCTGCAAACTCCATCTCCAATACTGCATTGAGAAACTTCTCTCCTATACGTCTGAAGCCCTCTTGCTTATCTTGAAGCAATAATGCTCCAAACTCATTCATATCGAACTCTATCTTATTTAAATCAACTTTCATCTATCATTTCCTTTTTAAAAATAATAGCTGATTATTGAATTTACAGAAGATTTATGACACTACCTTTAATTCTCAAAAGAGTAAAATTAAACAATAAAAGTGAGGGTATAAATATGAGTAGGAAAATGGCTAAATTTTCAACACAGCTAAAAACAAGATTGGTATTAGAAGTTTTGAGAGAAGAGAGAACT
>JAKISX010000001.1 GCA_021648405.1 Sulfurimonas sp.
CAGGAAAACCATAACCCATTGTTCCAAGCCCACCAGAACTCATAAATTGACGAGGTCTGCTAAATGGATAAAACTGTGCTGTCCACATTTGGTGTTGTCCAACATCTGTAGAGATATTTGCATCATCTCCAAGTAATTCACCTACACGCTCTATTACCCATTGAGGTTTAAGTCTATCTGTATCTTCATGATAAGCTAATGGATGAAGTTTTTCAAATTTTTCAATAGTTTCTCTCCATGGTGCATGTTTTTTAGAATCAATTCCAATAGATTGCTCCAACATCTCAATTACAACATTTTTAACATCGCCAACAATTGGATAATCAGCATTAACTAATTTTGAGATAGATGCTGGATCAATATCTACGTGGATTACTCCTGCATTTTTGGCAAATTCTGATAGTTTACCAGTAACTCTGTCATCAAACCTAGCACCAAGACCAATAACTAAATCTGTTTCACTCATAGCCATATTTGCTGCATATGACCCATGCATACCAAGCATAGAGATAAGCAAATTATCATCGTGAGATAAAGTTCCTCTAGCCATAAAGGTCTCAACTGCTGGAATCCCTGTTTTTTTAACTAGGTCTCTAACTTCATAAGCTGCGTTCGCATTGATAATACCACCACCAAGGTAAAAAAGTGGTCGTTTAGAATTTGCTATAGCTTCCATCGCTTTTTTAATTTGGCGAGGATTACCTTTTGTATGAGGCTTATATGTTTCTAGTTCTAATTCAATAGAATAATCAAATTCTGCAATCTCGGCTGTAATATCTTTTGGGATATCAATGTGAATAGGACCTGGGCGACCAGTTGCTGCTATATGAAATGCTTCTTTTAAAATTCTTGGTAAATCGGCAGCTTTTGTCACTAAATAATTATGCTTAGTACATGAACGGCTTATCCCTACTGCATCAATCTCTTGAAATGCATCAGTACCAATAAGACTCATAGGAACTTGACCAGATATTACAACCAAGGGGATTGAATCCATATATGCATCTGCTAAACCAGTTACAGCGTTCGTAAAACCTGGTCCAGATGTAATCATTGCTACACCAACTTTTCCACTAGCTCTTGAATAGCCCTCAGCAGCATGAATTGCTGCTTGTTCATGGCGAGTTAAAATATGTTTAAAATCTTTTTGTTTATATATTTCGTCATAGACATTCATGATAGCTCCACCTGGGTAGCCAAATACTGTGTCTACACCCTCTGCGATTAAAGCTTCTATAACCATTTGTGCGCCACTAATTTGCATGAAAAATCTCCTCTAATAAAAATTTGTTAATTATATCTTTTTTGTATTTATTTGAGATTAAAATATTTAATAAATTAAAAGTTACATATTACTCTAAGATATTTATTACTCTCATAGATGGTTTCCATAGCTCTTTTGAACCTTTTTTTAATGATTTGATATTAAGTTTAATATTTTTATGTTTCTTAGTTAAAATATTAAAAGCAGAAACTATATGGTCATCTAAACCAAAAAAAAGAATATAATTTTTAATTGCACCTTCTACTATTTCTTTACTTTTATTGTGTTTAATGGCATCTTCTATTTGCATATTATATGCCCATGCATAAATAGTAGCAATAGACATACTTTTAGAACTTATTTTTTTATATTTTTCTAAAAGAGTGTCAATTTTTGCTATATTACCTTTTGAAGCATAAATCTCCGCCATCTCTAAGTCATCTTTGTATTGATTGATAAGATTTTTACCATCTAGTGTTTTAGATAGTATTGTTGATTTATCCAAAAGATTATATGCAACTACAAGATCATCATCAATAGCTTTTAAAAATTTATCTTGATTCTCAATATCTCTTAACATTTTTTTAGCATCATTTTCAAAATCTGGAAAATCTTGCAAAATCTGCAGTAGTTTACTTGCTGCGTGGAAATCTCCTTCTTGAATAAATTTACTTGATTTTATAAATAAGCTATCACCTAATTTAAGTATAGAAAAATACTCTGGAAATTCTTTTAAAAATTTATTTACTTTTATTAATTCAAAAACTATTTTAAATTCTTTTTGTGTTATAGCATTTTTAAACCTACTGTATATTTCGCTTTTTGAAAACATCTCTTGAATATGTTTAGTTTTTTCACTAACTCCACGATATGGAGCTAGTAATTCCATAGCCTTTTCTTTACCTTTTGGCTTAAGAATAATTTGTTGGGCTTGAAAAAAAATCTTCCTCCATTTTATTTCAAGTGCTTTGTAAACTTTAGAATCCTTGTATGATGGGTGTTTGTTTGCAATAGAATATGCTAAAGCTATATTTCCTTTTTTTACCATTAATAAAAACTTATCAAATTCTGCATACTCTTCAAGCATCTTTTTCATAATAGTATTTTTAGATGGAATATTTTTAAACTCTCTAAAAGTATTTTTAACTTCGTTATTTTTAGAATGTTGAAGCAACTCAGTTATTTTATCAACTGTTCTATCCCAAATACTCATCATTAAAACATAAGGTTTTGAATATTGTAAAAATGGATTATTTTTTACATATTTTTCCATCTCATCATATTTATTTTCATTAAGTAATTTTTGTAACTCTTGCTTACCTTCATATATATCATATGAAGCGAGTACTCCACTTTGTGTAGCTATCACTAGTTCATTTGATTTTTCATTAAATTCCAACATTGTAATAGCTGAATCCATATCCAAAAATTTTCTTGAAATTTGTTCATAGTTCTTAAGTTCATATACAATTACATAACCTAAAGCTGTTGCTAAAAATAAAAAATTTTTATTTGATGTAACTTTAAGTACATCATCGTGTATCGCACTTAATCTTACAATAATTTTATTTGTATTTAAATCCCAGATAATAGCATTATTTGATTTATCAATACTAAAAAATCTATGCTTGGATAAGAACTTTATTTTTTTTACGGGGGCAGTATGAGATATTAATTTTGCATGAGGAGCCATGATTGAAAGATTAAATATATATATTTTTTTATCATAACTAGCTGTGGCAATATATTGAGCATTATCACTAAATACAATATCATTAATTTCATCTGAATGTGAAGGTAGTGTAAAACTTAATTTTGTACTTTTTATATCTACTACAAACGTTTTTCCATCTTCTCCACATGAAAAAAAATATTTCCCTTTTGGATCTACTGCAACACAAGAGACTTTACCTTCGTGTCTATTGATTTTTGCAATAGCTTTTTTTGATTTTGCACTATATACTTGAGAATATTTATAATCAGCACTTTGTAGTGCAAAAAGTGACCCATCATCATTAAAAGAAACTATACTGTTTTTATACCAAGTATGTTTGATATTTAATTTAAAACCGCTCAATGTTTCAAAAGTGTTTATATCTAAATATCTCAATGTTGTATCTTTATCTACAATTAATAGTGTATCATTATCTAAATATTTACAATAAATTATAGGTTGATTAAACTTTTTTATTTTTAACGGTTTCATATCTTACTAATCACTCAAATAACCATCTTTTTTTAGGGTATATTTTATCTCTGCTTGATGCTCTTCACCTTTTGTTTCCATATGCACAGTTACATTTGCATCACCATAATCAAGGGAAGCGGATGTCCTATCATAAGAAATATATACAATATTTGCATTTAAATCTTCTAAAATCTCAGTAAAACGCTTTAGAGACCCTGGTTTATCTACTAAAGTAACAGTCAACTTCATTTTACGACCAGATTTTAATAAACCTTTTTCAATAATTACACTTAAAAGTGTAACATCCATATTTCCACCACTTAAAACTATCGCTATTTTTTTACCTTTTAAATGTGATAGTTTGCCATGAAGCACAGCAGCTACTCCAACCGCACCAGCACCCTCAACAACAAATTTTTGTTTCTCTAGCAAAAACAAGATTGCACTAGCTATCTCTTCATCATCAACACTAATAAATTCATCAACAGTTTTAAGCATATACGACAGAGTAATTTTAGAACTATCGCGAACAGCAATGCCATCAGCTATAGTTTTAACACTTTTAGAATCAACAGCTACACCTAAATCAAAAGAGTTTTTTAAAGCTGGAGCTCCACTAGCCCCTACTCCGATTATTTTAGTATTAGGACTTAACTGTTTAATTGCTACTGCCATTCCAGAGATTAAACCACCCCCGCCAACAGGGATAATAATAGCATCTAAATCATCTTTATCATTTAATATATCAATAGCTAATGTGCCTTGACCTGCCATAACTTCTTCATCTTCAAAAGGGTGTATAAAAGTTAAAGAGTTTTTTCTTGAATACTCAAGTGCGTACCCATATGCTTCATCATAGTTTGAACCTTTTAAAATAACTTCAGCACCATAATGTTTAACTCCATCAATTTTTGTCAAAGGGGTTGATTCAGGCATAATTATAACAGCACGGATACCAAATCTTGAAGCGGAAAGTGCTACACCTTGAGCATGATTTCCTGCACTAGCTGCTACAACTCCACATGCTAACTGCTCTTTAGTTAATGTAGATATTTTATTGTAAGCTCCGCGTATTTTAAATGCCCCTGTAACTTGAAGATTTTCTTTTTTTAAATATATTTCAATATCATATAATGTACTTAAATGTTGAGCATAAGATAATGGTGTATTAATCACTACATCTTTAATTCTTTGTGTTGCTTTTTGTATTTTGTTTAAATCTAGCAATTGTAATCCTACCTATTTTCTAATTCTATTTTTGGACAATGATTTTGAACAACTTTCATACCAGCATCTCTAGCTTTGCTAGCTGCTGCATTGTTTACTAATTCTAACTGTCCCCAAAACACTTTAATATCACCACGCTCTATGCAGTCATCTGCTATAGCATCAAAAGCATTTGGCTTACGAAATATATCTACCATATCTATCTCAAAAGGTATATCTAAAAGTGAGCGATAAACTTTTTCGCCAAGTATAAAATTTTCTTTTGGATATATTGGAACTATTTTGTACCCATTTGATTGCAAATATTTTGCAACTCTATTGCTAGGCTTTAACTCATTTGGCGAAAGACCAAGCACAGCTATCACTTTTACACTATCTAAAATCTCTAAAATCTCTTGATTATTTGAATTTACAGTAGGAAATTCACACTCCATATTTACCTTTCGTATAATCTATTTGCCAACCAAATACTTAAAACACTTCCCAAATATATAGCAACCAAAATAAGAGGTGTATTTTACAAAGAGATTATATCAAAAAAATAAGAAATTTTTACAATTCAAAATAGTTCACAATTTCAATTTAAGAGTATTGGAGTGATAGCATAAATGAAAACTTTAAAAACCTAGCTAAAGAATTATCATTAGATGTAGTAAAAACAACGAATAACTTCGAAGACTATATGGACAGCTGGTCAGGTTAGACTTAATGAAAAAAACAGATTCCTAAATAATCATCGACCATTTTCAACTTCAAACTTTTAGTAAATCCATTATGGAATTTAAGCTGTTTTTAACGTGGTAACTTGGGGTATAGCTCATTGTAAATAAACCTTTGTTTATTCCAAATATACCATACTTTAAAGCACTTTTTAGACCCCCAAATTTTGCATTAAGTCAAATATTAACTACTTATAATACTACCCATCTTCCTCTAGCTCTTTTGCAATTAAAGTCTTATATGTTTCATCCTTAGAAACAAGTCCTGCTTCATATAAAAATTGAGATGGTACAAAATTCATTTTTTTAATTTTGTCATATTTTGCATAAGAGAGATAAAGTATATCTTTAGCGCGAGTTACAGAGACATAAAACAGTCGTCTTTCTTCATCAAGAGAACCACCTCTTTGCATAAGTTTACGGTTAGGAAATCTCCCATCCATCAAATCTATTACATATACCTCTTTATATTCTAAACCCTTAGAAGCATGGACACTTAATAAATTTACACCCTCCCCTTGAGTTAAATCAGATGAACCCAAAATCATAGCATTTAAAAATCTATCATGCTTGTTATAAGGGCGTGAAAGTTCTTCTAAAAGTATCATTTTTCTTTTTATAGATGTAGTTTTTTCTGTTTTTAATTTTTCATCTATTGTGCCATCTTTTAACTGAGCTCTTTTAGTTGATAAAATATCAGATATATATCTTAAAAACTCGGATTCACATATTTTTTTAACTACTACCTTAGGTTCCCTTATCCCTTTTAAATCACGAAATAACAGATAAAAATTATGTAAAAAAGTAGCACTATCTTTAGTCAATTTTGGATGTTTTAAAACTGGGTTTTTCATAAATTTTGGCTCAAAATTTAGTTTTGCATATTTTCCAACAGCACCTAATTCTAAAAACTCATCAAAAAGACCAAGTTGATGATTTAGTTTTCTTTTTTCAAACGGATTTTTAATAGATTCATCAGGGGCATATAAACCATAAAATATACTTCCATTTCCAACATATTTTAGTGCTAAATATAACTCTTTTGCCATAGCACTACCAATACCACGAGCGAATTCAAATATATGGATAAATGCCATCATATCAGACTCATTAACAAGTAAAGTATATAAATCTAAAACAGCTTTTACCTCTTGTGAATCAAAAAAACTAGTCCCACCTTTACGCTTACAAGGGATTGAAAGTTCTCTTAGACCCACTTCAATTCCATCAGCAGTTGAGTTATTTCTAAATATAACAGCAATCTCTTCTTGAGGTGTAAAACTATCTCTAATCTTTGTTGCAATTGCGTAATATTGATCAAATAATTCATCATAAGCCAAAAGTTTTGGAGCATCAAAATTGCCCTCTCTTGTAACTTCTAATTGTTTTGGATATATTCGTTCATTGTGTTCTATCACTTTAGTAGCCAAAGATAAAATAGGCACACTTGAGCGATAATTTTTTGTTAAAGTATGCACCTTAGCATCTGGAAATTTAGTTGAAAAAGAGCCAATGATGGAAATATCTGCACCATTAAAAGCATATATACTTTGGTCATAATCACCAACACAAAAGAGTGATGGTGGATTCATAGCATCTATAAGTGTACCTTGAAGAGCATTTGTATCTTGGTACTCATCAATAAGAACTTCTTTATATCCTAAATCATTCTCCCTACATAAATCTCTAAAATGCAAAAGTAAATCATTAAAATTTACAAAACCATACTCTTTTTTTAAGAGCTCAAATTCATCTACTACATCTGCATATATCAAAGCAAAGAGTTCATGTTCTGGATATTTATCTATTATCCAATCTTCAAAATTATTATTAAGTTCTGTGTTTTGATAAAATGAATACAAATCATACAAATAATTACCACCATATGGTTGAATCTCTGCATCTATATTCATAAATGAGCGTTTTTCAAACACACTACGAAAAAGAGTTTTTAGCTCTCGTTGTTGTTTTAAAATCACTCTTTTGTCATATTTTTTCAACCATCTATAACTAACTGCATGAAAAGTTCCTGCATCTATTTTTTTAGCTATATCAGCGCCAAAATATTCTGCAACTCTTGATATCATTTCGGCAGCTGCTTTATTTGTAAAAGTTAAAAGAAGAATCTCCTCTGGTTTTACACCATTACCTAAAAGATGACCAATACGACCAACTATTGTAGATGTCTTTCCAGTCCCAGCAGATGCAATAATAAGATTTTGTAAATCTTTAGAAGTTGCAGCATTGTATTGTTCTTTATTTAAACGAGAAAGTGGCAATAATCAACTCCAATAGATATTTAAGAGTATGATTATACTATCACAAGCTTATTATCACTTTTTTATAAGTAAATCATCACTTCTTTTTAGATATAATCGCGAAATTATTATATATAAGTATAAGGTAAAAATATATGTCACCAAAAGCTTACGAACCACAATCAGTTGAAAACAATTTTTATAAAATTTGGGAAAATAGAGGCTACTTTGAAGTAGATTCAAACAAGGCTATTCAAAAAGAGGGAAAAAATTTCTCTATAATGATGCCTCCACCAAATGTTACAGGTCGTCTGCACATTGGACATGCCCTTACTTTTACACTTCAAGATATTATCACTCGCTATAAGCGTATGGATGGTTTTAAGACTCTTTGGCAACCAGGGACTGACCATGCAGGTATTGCTACTCAAAATGTTGTAGAAAAACAACTTTTGGCTGAGGGGACTACTAAAGAAGAACTTGGCAGAGAAAAGTTTTTAGAGCGTGCTTGGGCTTGGAAAGAAGAATCTGCTGGAATTATGACAGATCAACTTCGTAAAATGGGTGTAACCCCTGCTTGGGAACGTGAACGTTTTACTATGGATGATGGACTTCAAAAATCTGTTAAAGAATCTTTTGTTCACCTTTACAACGAGGGTTTAATTATTCGTGGAAACTACATGGTTAACTGGTGTACACATGATGGTGCATTGAGCGACATTGAAGTTGAACATGAAGATACTGATGGTAAATTTTATCATATCAAGTATCCGTTTGCTGATGGAAGTGGCTTTGTAGAAGTTGCTACTACTCGTCCTGAGACATACTTTGGGGATACTGCTGTCATGGTACACCCAGATGATGAGCGTTACAAAGACCTAGTTGGTAAAAAAATTCGTCTTCCTCTACTTTCACGTGAAGTAGCTATTATCGCAGATGCTCATGTTGATATGGAGTTTGGAACTGGTGTTGTTAAAGTAACTCCTGCACATGATCAAAACGATTACGAGGTTGGAAAAAGACACGACCTTGAATTTATTACAGTTTTTGATGAAAAAGGTATTTTAAACGATTATGCTGAAGAATTTAAAGGTCTTGATAGACTAAAAGCTCGTGAAATTATTGTACAAAGATTAGAAGAAGAAGGATTTATGCTTAAGATTGAAGAGCATAAACACCAAGTTGGACATTGTTACAGATGTAAAAGTGTTGTTGAGCCATATATATCTAAACAATGGTTTTTACGAAAAGAGGTAGCTGCTGCGTCGATTGAGAAAACTAATGCTGGTGAAGCTCAGTTTTTTCCTCCGCACTGGATTAACTCTTACAACTCTTGGATGGGTGAACTTCGTGATTGGTGTATATCTCGTCAACTTTGGTGGGGTCACCAAATTCCTGTATTTTATTGTGATGACTGTGAACATGAATTTGCATCTCAAGAAGAAAATCCAGAAGCCTGTCCTAAATGTGCTAGCAAGAACTTAACTCAAGACCCTGATGTTCTTGATACTTGGTTCTCTTCTGCATTATGGCCATTCTCAACTCTTGGTTGGGGTAACGGTGACACGGAGATGGATAAACTTTTTCAATCAGATGATATGAAAGATTTTTATCCAAACTCACTACTTATTACTGGTTTTGATATCCTTTTCTTCTGGGTAGCAAGGATGATGATGATGGGTGAACATTTTAATGCTAAACTTCCATTTAACCATATCTATCTTCATGCCCTAGTAAGAGATGAAAAAGGCGATAAAATGAGTAAAAGTAAGGGTAATGTTATTGACCCTCTTGATATGGTAAATGAGTATTCAGCTGACATACTCCGCTTTACTCTTGCTATAAGTGCTGCTCAAGGTCGTGATATTCGTATGAGTACAGAAAAATTAGAGATAAATCGTAACTTTACAAACAAACTTTACAACGCTACTGTATATTTAAAAATGAACGAGGAAACTTTTCCAGATTTAACTAGCTTTTGTCTAAAAACAGATTTAGCAAAATATATGACATCTCGATTGAATCAAGCTACACTAGAAGTTCGTGAAGCTCTTGATAACTATAAATTTAACGATGCTGCTACCATAATTTATAGATTTATTTGGAATGAGTTTTGTGGGTGGGGGATTGAGCTTTCTAAAGCAGATAAAAATTCTATCATAGAACTTGGAGCAATATTTAAAGATGCTATGAAATTACTACACCCATTTATGCCATTTGTTACAGAGTATTTATATCATGACCTATCAGGAACTACTCTTGAGAACGATGAATCTATTATGATTAAACCATATCCTCACAAAACTAAAAAACGAAAAGAGGAAAAAACTTTTGAACTTATTATGGATGTTATTGTATCTATAAGACGAGCAAAAGTTCTCGTTGATTTAGCAAATCAAAAAATAAACAAAGCTTTTGTAAAAATCGATGCCTTAACCGATAAACAAAAAGAGATGATGTTACCATTTATACTAAAACTTGCAAAAGTAGAAAATATAGAATTTACAGAGATTAAGATTGAAAACTCAGTGAGTGATATTTCTGATTTATGTGAGACTTTTATTCCAACTGATTCAATTGATTTAAGTTCAATCATCTCAAAACTTACAAAACAAGACGAAAAGCTCTTGCGGGAAATACAAAAACTTAATGGCATGCTTAACAATGAAAAATTTGTAGCAAATGCTCCACAAGATGTATTAGAAAAAAACCGTTCACTTTTAGCTGATGCAAAAACAAAGCAAAAAAAAGTTTTAGAGCAATTAAGCTCACTCAAGGGTTGAGTAGTTGTTTGATTTAAAAAAATATACATCAAAAAATATTAAAAATGACATTTTATCTGGTTTGGTTGTAGCGGTTGCTTTAGTTCCTGAAGCTATTGCTTTTAGTTTTATAGCTGGTGTTAGTCCAATTGTTGGTCTTTATACTGCATTTATATTAGGTCTTATTACATCATTAATTGGTGGTAAAGCTGGTATGATTTCTGGTGCTACTGGTGCTGTAGCTATAGTCTTAGTTGGTTTAACTCTTCAAGCTAATGAACTTTTATCTGCACAGGGGATAAATAAAGAAGCTATAGCTATGGGTGTTTTGCACTATATTCTTTTAGCAACAGTTATAGCTGGACTTATTCAAGTAGCTATTGGAGCATTAAAACTTGGTAAATTTATCCGTCTTGTTCCAACTCCTGCTATCCATGGTTTTGTTAATGGACTTGCTATTGTTATTGGAACAGCTCAATTTAGATTTTTTGAAGACCAAGGCTATATGATGTATATTTTAGTTGCATTAACAATGGCTATTATGTATTTTTTACCAAAATTTACAAAAGCTATCCCTGCTGGACTTGTTGCAATTATAGCAATTACTCTTGGTGTTTATTTTACTAACGCAGAGACCCTACTTTTAAGCGGCTTAGATGATATGAGTAAATATGCTGGAGAGATGCCAACTTTTGGAATCCCTGAGTATTTATTTTCTTTAGATGCAATTATGCTAGTTCTTCCATATGCGGTAATTATTGCAATGGTTGGTATAATAGAATCACTTCTTACTCTTTCTGTTTTAGATGAACTTAGTAATACTAGAGGGAGTGCAAACAAAGAGTGTATAGCTCAAGGGACTGGAAACATCACTTGTGGATTCTTTGGTGGTATGGCTGGATGTGCTATGATTGGACAGAGTATCATCAACTATACATCTGGTGGAATTGGACGACTCTCATCATTTGTAGCAGCTGTTGGACTTATCATCTTAGTTGTATCTATGAGTGGTGTTTTAAATGCTATACCTGTTGCCGTTCTTGTTGGTATCATGTTTATGGTGAGCATAGGTACTTTTGAGTGGTCAAGCTTTTCAAGACTAAACAAGATGCCGCGAACTGATGCTTTTGTTATGGTAACTGTAACCATAATAACAGTAGTTGAAGATTTAGCTATTGCAGTTATCGCAGGAGTTATCATCTCAGCACTTGCTTTTGCTTGGAAACATGCGCGTATCTGGTCAAAAAGCCATATAGAGGAGGATGGAACTAAAGTTTATGAACTTGATGGTCCACTCTTCTTTGGAAGTGCTACAACATTTGGGGATAACTTTGACATACCAAATGACCCTCCAAAAGTTGTGATTGACTTTAAAGATGCTAGAGTTATGGATAGCTCTGGTGTTGAAGCTGTAGATATGATAACTAAAAAGTATGAAGATGCTGGGAAAAATCTGCTTCTTCGCCACCTAAGTGCAGACTGTAAAGCTATACTAAAGCTAGCTGGACCACATTGCTCATATGAAGAAGATGACCCAACTTATAAGGTTGCTTTTAACTACTAAAATCAGTAACCAACTCTCCCGTTGGTTCACTAAAATAATATCCTTGTGAGTAATCAATTCCCATATCTACCACTTTATCTAATACCTCTTTTGAATGTACAAATTCAGCAATAACTTTAATATCACTCTGTTTACAAACATTGACAATAGCTTGAACAATTATTTGACTTATTTTTGATGTGCAAATATTTTTGATAAAAGCACCATCAATTTTCAAATAATCAGGATGTAGATTTAAAAGTCTTAAAAAATTTGAATTCTCTGCTCCAAAATCATCTATAGCTATCTGAAAACCAAGTTCTCTAAGATTATTAAGTTGAGCTATAATTTTATCTCCATTTATATCAATCACATCTTCTAATATCTCTAAAATTACTCGTGATGGCTCTATGTTGTATTTTTTAGCATTCATAACTAAAAAGTCTTCTAAATATCCTACTTGTAAATCATTTCCTGTTATATTTAATGAGAATTCAAATGCATTATTACTAAATTTTTTAAAACTTTGTTTTATTATTGTTTTTGTAAGCAAAATTAATAAACCAGATTTTTTTGTAGCTTGCATAAACTGATATGGACAGATTATTTTTTTATCTTCTTCTATTCTTGCTAAACATTCAAATTTTTCAATTTTATTTGTTTTGTTATTTATAATAGGCTGATAAAAAGTATTTAGTCTTTCATCTTCTAGCGCTTCTTTTATCTTATTTATCCACATATCTAACTCTATTTTTTTTATCACATATTCAGCACTAGAATCATAAATAAGATATGAGTTTTTATTAAACTTTTTTGCTTCTGATAAAGCTAATTCTGCTTGTTGTAAACTCTCTACACCATTTGAAATAGAAGCACCCATACTAATAGACACTTTCATATCAAGATCTATCTCTTGGATATATAATTCAATATGATTAAAAAAAGATATAATAGATTCACAAAACTCTTTTAGTTTATTTTTATCTACAGCACCATTTACTACAAAGGAAAACACATCACCGTTACTTCTAAATAAAATAGCATTATCTGGTTTTATAGTTTTTAGCATTTTTGATACTTCTACTAAAAGTTTATCACCTATTTTATAGCCATATGAATTATTTATGCTAGAAAAATTATCTAAGTTTATTAGATACAAACTAAATAATGAATTTGATTCAAGATATTCAAAAAAAGCATATCTATTCTCTAAACCTGTCAAAAGATCTACATAAGAGTAAAACTCATTCGATAAGTCTTCTTTTGGCATCATATGTTCCTTATTTATCTAACTACAATAAAACTATTTGGTTTTTTTGATATATATTTTGGCATACTTTGCCCAATATTAGCATTAATATATGTAGGGTCAGCTATTACAAATCTTTTTAAACCAGCCATAACACTATCACCTTGCATTGGAATATAAAGAGCAGTAGCCATATGATCCATATATTTTATTCCTATAATACCCACTCCAAATAACTCTTTTACTAAATATGAAAAAAGCACAGCCCTATCTTCACAATCAGATTTATTATAATAGAGAGTTTCTTGAGCAAACATAACTTTTTCTCGTCCAAATTGTTGATTATCTACTTCATACTTAAAAGATTTTTGCACAAAATGAAGTACAAAGTTCATAGCTTCACTAGTTTTTTTACCATCTATATGTTTTTTTAGTGCTTTTAAAATTTGAGTATTTGTAGTATTTTCAAGTGGCGCATTAAAATATGTTTCATAATCAGCTTGAGGATATGTAGCCATAAAATCAATTAAATTTTTGTTATAAGTAAATTCAATTTTTATATTTTCTCCATTATTTATGAAGCTCAAATCTTTATTTTGCTTATTTTGTGCAAAATTTGGAAGTGATTTTAAAGATAAATCCAATGGGGCATCAGAACCTGGATAGTTTTGAGCATATGTATAAAGCCTGCCAACACTTCCTTTATTATAGTGAGAAAGTGCATAAAACTTTTTCTTTGAGAAAGTATAATTAGGTGTAGAGTAGATAATTTTTTTAGAGTAATGAAGAAGAACTACATGCTTATTAACAATACCTACTTTTACCGCGTATCCTAATTTGTTAAAAATAAACCAACTAAAAAGTTTTGCATTATTATGATCTGAATATATTAATTTAGATAGTTCTAAAGTAAGTAAATATATACCCCAATCATTTAAATTTAAATCAATTTTAACTTTTTGAATATCATTAACTAATTCTTCATGATTACTAGATGCTATTGTTTGAAAAAAACTTGTAACACCTTTTTGATTTCTAGGAAAATAATTAGCTGTTTTTATATCATTTGATACTTCAAATTCAAGTAAAGTACCAAAAAATACTAAGCTTGTATTTTTTGGTACAATTTTGACTTCTTTTGGTATTTCTAGTGGTTTGATTTTTTTAATTTTAATATTTACTTTTGGACCGATTTTTTTTATTGGTTGAGCAATAGCTATTGGTAATTTTTTTGGTTTTGATTTTTCATATATAGGTTTACTTAGATGTTCTTGATAAACTTTCCACTCAGATTTAAGGTAATTGTTAAAGGCAGTATCTCTCTCATCTTTGTATTGTTTAAAATTACTAAACTCTGAGCTTTTAAAATTTTCAAAAGAGCCAGCACTAAGCATACTGACACTTATAATAGCTGCTATGCTAAAAAGGCCAAATAGCTTCAAGCAAAACTGTCCCCCATCCTTGTTCTGTTGCACGATCTACATCCCCTTGTACTTTATATAAAATTTTAGCTTCGCTCATTTGTGCTGAATTGATTGTATTATACTGATCAATATCATATGGGCGTATTACACCACTTATTTGAATTATTTGCTTTTGCTCATCAAGTAATATCTCTCTTTTACCTGAAATAAAATAGTTTCCATTTGAGAGCACTTTTACTATTCTAGAAGAAACTATTGTATTAAAAGCTGCATCTTTTGTAGCACTACCACTTCCCTTAAATGAGTTTGATGAATCTAATGTTAATCCCACACCTGCTATTGAATTGATTGATGAAACATGCGAATTAATCGCACTATTAGTCCCACCTGAAGTTAAAGATATTCCCCCTAAATCTGTAGCATTTGTTTTAGTTAAACCTTTTGAACCACTTAGTGATGAAGATGAGTTTTCAGATATAATCACTGTAACTATATCATTGACATGCATAGCTTTATGATCTGAAAAAAGAGGATTATCTCCCTGACCAAAAATACTTCCAGTGGAAGTGAAATTTTGTCTTTTTTCTTTTGCTGGCATCTCTTCAACATAAACTGGAGGTTCAAAATTTATCTCAGGTTTTGTTAAATTTGCTGTACATCCTGTTAGAAAAAGTATAACATAAATTGTACTTATTGTTGCTAAAAAAAATCTTCTCATTATTTCTCTTTAATTGTAATATCTATTTTGATATAATTAGAGCAAAAATAGTTCCAAGGACAATTATGAATTTAAGAGAGACAATTAATCAAGATGTAAAAAATGCTATGAAAGCAAAAAAAACAAAAAAAAGAGATGCTCTGCGTCTTTTAACAAGTGCGTTTAAACAGATAGAAGTTGATGAAAGAAAAGAATTAAATGATGATGATATTATTAAAATTATTCAAAAACAAGTAAAAAGTAGAAACGACTCTATTACCCAATACAAAAAAGCAGATCGTGATGACTTAGTACAGATAGAACTTGATGAGATAGCTTTTTATATGCCTTATTTACCTGCTCAACTAAGTGACAATGAACTAAACTCAGTTATAAAAAACATAATCTCTAAAGTTGGAGCTACTTCAATGAAAGATATGGGTAAAATTATGGCAATTGCTTCTAAAGAATTAGCGGGAAAAGCTGATGGAAAAAGAATAAATGAATGTGTTAAAACACTACTTGGCTAACGCTAAGTAGTGTATCACCCAAATTTCAGCTTTTTTAGAGCTGCTTCTTCATCATCTGTACGCATTAAAGACTCACCAACTAAAAATGCATCTACCCCTGCTTTACTCAAATCTTCTAGTTGTCCATGCTCATAGATGCCACTCTCAGCTACTATGACTTTTCCATTTGGCATGAGTGGAATAAGCTCATAACATAGATTCATATTCATCTCAAAAGTTTGTAAATTTCTATGATTTATCCCGATAATGTCACTCCCTGCATATATAGCTTTTATCAAATCAGGTTTATCATGTACTTCAACTAAAGCTTCCATTCCTAAATGCCTAGTATATGCTAAAAGCTCTTTTAATTCTTTTTTACTAAGTGCTGCTGCGATTAGTAAAATAAAATCAGCACCATGAACCATAGATTCTAATATCTGGTACTTAGATACTATAAAATCTTTTCTAAGTAGCGGGATAGAAACATATCTTCTAATCCCACCTAAATAATCTAAATTACCTTGAAAAAAATGTGGCTCTGTCAAAACAGATATAGCACTAGCGCCACCTCTTTCATATGCTTGTGCTATCTCTAATGGGTCAAAATCTTCACGAATTACACCCTTAGATGGAGAGGCTTTTTTCACCTCACTTATAATTCTATATGGATCTTCCTCTGTAGCTGTTAAAAAAGAAAAAACATCTCTTGGAACTCTTGCATTATAGGCTAAAGAGCGACCTAGCCAATCAAGTGAAAACTCTTTTTCTCTTTTTGCTAAATCTTCTTTGGTTTTTTTTATAATATCATCTAAAATCATTTTAATGTAGTGAGAATTATTTCATAAAATTCTCACTGTTTTCCTTTATTTTTAATTTCTTTACATTTTTTAATTTTTTCATAATGTTCTAAAATTTCAGGCTCATTACCACCTTCTAATTTAATAACTTTTAATATCAATTTTTCAGCTTTTAAACATTCGCCCAATTTATAATATCCCCAAGCTTTAGAATCAAGATAATAAGCTGAATTTGGCTCTTTTTCTAATGCTTTTTCTATATATTGCATTCCTAGCTTAATATTTATGTCATGATCAATTAAAAGATATCCAAGGTAATTAAGATATAAAGAATTATCATCTACTTGAACTACTCTTTTTAATTTATTTATAACTATATTTTGCATCTTTGAATCATTTTTATTTTTAGATAATTCATATTCAAAAATAGCATTTTGACCCAAATAATCTATTTCTGCTGTATCTTTGTAAATTTTTTTTGCTAACAAAGCTGCTTTTTCATAGTTTTTTCCCTGTATGTAGAGTTGTAAAAGTAACTTATCATCACTAGAACTATTTTCCAAAAAAGTCATTAATTTTATATAATCTTTTTTATATCCATAAATTTGAATAATTTTTATAGCTATTTTTTCAGATTTATCAATTTTATATAATCGTAAATAAGTTGAGAGTAAACCATCAATATCATTTTCATCACTATAAAAACTCAGTAATCGCTCACATATTAATTTGGAGCATTTATACATCAATGAATGAGATTCTAATTGTGCTATTGCATCTTTTTTTCTATCTAGATTTACATAAAGGATTATTGAGAGTCTATCTAAAATTTTTTCATTAAAATTTTTTGCGTAAGCGCTTTCTAAATATTTTAAAGCAGTATCATACTTTTGAAGCCTAACATATATCTCACTAACTATTATATAATCATTAACTTCCTCTGATTCTTGAACTAAAAGCATCGATATTGTTTTGGCAAGTTCTAGCTCATTTAAGCTGATTAAAGCTATTATTTTTATTCGTATTAAATTTAAATCATTAAACTTACCTAAAGTAATTTCATCTACTCTTTTTATAACTTTTGCATATTTTTTAATTGCTAAATCATTTTTTAAAGAACGATATAAATACTCTTTTTTATTAGATTTTTCATATAATGTGTTAAATATATCTGCTGATATGCTGTACTCTTTTAATTGTTCTGCTCTTAAAGCTAGAAGAATCATCTTGTCTTCTTGCTCAAACATTTTCTTTTTTCCATCTACTTTAATTTCATCATTTGCCAACTTAACATTAGTTAATGTACTACATCCACTAACAATAAGTACTAAAAAAAACACAACTAAAAAATTAAAAGTAAGCTTTAAATTATTATTTATTATATTTGACATTTTATACTCTGTGTATTTGCTTTTTCATAAATATCTTGTGCTTTTTGTGAAATAGTATTTCCATTAAAGCTGATAAATGGCTCATGAACTTTCATTAAAGAGTTTGAGCCATTTCTAGCATGAACCATGACCAATGATGCTGCTCTATCTATTTTTGGATGGACAAACTGGATATCCACTACTTTCATCTTTACATTTGCCAATTCTGCACATATCTCAGCAAAATATATAGCATCATAACAAAAAATAAAATGAGATTTTGGTTTTAGAAGCTGTGAGACTTTTTTAAAAAAACCACTTATTGGTAAGTTTACATTATATCTAGCAGTAGATAGCATCTCATCTTCACTTTTTGTACTTTTGCTATGATAAAAAGGTGGATTTGAAATTATATAATTATATTTTTTTTCAAATTGGTATGTCAACACATCTCCTAAATATACTTTGTAATCAATATTATTTACCCTAGCATTATTTGTAGCATATGATACAAATATATCTTGCTTGTCTATAGCTTCTAAGTTTACTTTTTTATTATCTCGTGCAACTAAAAATCCAATAATACCACACCCTGCCCCAATATCAAGCATATCGCCACGAGGATTAAAAGATGAAATAAAGTCATACAAAAACAAAGAGTCACTATTGTAACAGTAACCTGATTGTGGTTGATAAAGCAACATCAATATCCTTGATTTTATTTGATATAATAATGATATTATATCTTAAAGGTTTTAAATTATGATAATTATACCAGCTAGACTTGCATCAACAAGATTTCCGCAAAAAGTTTTAGCAGATATTGGTGGGCTTCCCATGGTTGTTAGGACTGCAAAAGCAGTTGAGCATTTAGATAAAGTTGTAGTAGCTGCTGATGATGAAATAATTATATCAACATGTAAAAAGCATGGCATAGAAGCTATGCTCACATCTACTACACACAAAAGTGGAACAGATAGAATCAATGAATGTGCCAATATTTTAAACCTTAAAGATGATGAGATAATCATAAATGTTCAAGCTGATGAACCTTTTATAGAGTCTGAAGTTGTAGAATCATTAATCAATAAACTCAAAAAATTACAAAATACAAAAGAACCATTCATTATGGGTAGTTGTTACAACTCTATAAATGCAGAGTCTGCAAAAGACCCAAATCTCGTAAAAGTTGTTTTAGATAGTGATAATAATGCTATATATTTTTCACGCTCATTGATTCCATACAACAGAAGCGGAAGAGCAAACTATTTTGGACATATCGGCATCTATGGATTTTCAAAAAAAAGTTTAAAAGAGTTTTGTAACCTTGCAGATGCACCAATAGAAGATATAGAGGGACTAGAGCAACTTCGAGCTATCCATCATCAAAAAAAAATAACTATGCTAAAAGTTGCAAGTACAGGTTTTGGAATAGATACAAAAGAGGACTTACAAAGAGCTATAGAGATTTTCTTATAAAATCAATTAGCCCCTTGGTTTTATTACAATAGTATAATCACCAAATTGCTCATTCATTGCAAACTCATGTTTTTTGCAAAAATTGTCTTGCATGTGTTGTATCATCATTTGTGCTTCATTTTTAGCATCATCTTTTGATTTAAAATCATTAACCTCTACAAGTCCACTTTTCAAAAAGCATCTACATGCATTTTGAACTTTTACTTTATACGACATAACTAACTCCTAATTTTAAAAATTTAAGCTGAGTTGTTGCAGCTAAAAAATTTTGTATGTTTACTAAACACTTTTGAAATATAAATATTAATTTTATTTATATCATCAACTATAAGTATGTTTATATCTTCTCCTATAATTTTTTAAGTAGCTCTTCTACACATCTTTTATAATCTTTCATTCCCTTTGAACGCTTCTCATCTAAAACAATAGGACGACCCTGCTCAAACTGACGAGCAAGTTTTATGTCAACTCCAATTGGACTTAATAGCTTTTCTTTGCCAAAAGATGTCTCTACTTTTAATAAAGATTCTTTGTGCTCATTAATATGAGAATTATACATAACAGGTAATATTGATATATCTGCTATATCTCTATCAAACTGAGATGCACTTTTAAACACTGCTCTAAGCATCTGTCCAACTGCTACTACACCCAAATGATGTGGCACAAATGGAATTAACACACTATCTGCAACTTCTAGTGAATTTTTTAATTGCGCATCTAAAGTTGGTGGAGTATCTATTATGCAATAATCAAAAAAATCAGCTATTTTTTCTTTTTTAAAACGATTTTTCAATACACCACGCAAATCTGAATATTCATACACATCAAAAAAAGCTAAAGCTGGAGATAGCGTAAGATTTTCATGGCATGTTGGAATAAATGTTTCGCTTAATGTTTTTCCCTCAAAAATAGAATGAACACCAAGGCTTTCACTTGGCTCACATCCAACACCAATACTTGCGTGACCTTGTGTATCAAAATCAAGCAAGAGTACTGGTCCTTTTTTAGCTAAGGAACTAGCTATATTTACGGCTGTAGTAGTTTTAGCACTACCACCTTTACGATTACTAACTACAATGGTTTTCACTAACAACAAATCCTTTTAAAACACTTTCATAAATATATTTGGAATCTCCAAATTCATAAGAAGCAGTATAACTTTTTTTATAAGCTAATACAAGCTGAAGCACTGCTAAGTGAACATCCTTACAATCTTTAAAATCAAAAACAACTCCCTCTCCAGCTTTTTCTTGTAAATAGTCTCTCAAAGTTCCTATCTCATCTTCATATATAACTGCATTAAATTTTACTGTATTGTTAATATCATCATATACTGTACCCATATAAACTCCTTATTTTGGTAATCTTAGCTTAGAGATAACATTTATTAAAATATTATCAATATCTAAAATTCCTTCTATATCTAAAAATTCATTTTTTTTATGTTCTTCATCTCCACTCATTATATCACTTTCTTGTATATGCGCAATATCATCAATTTTATCAATTTTTATAGCAAAAATATTATCCTCATTTTCATATATTAACAATTTTTGTAATGAATTTGCGACACTTTGCATCTCTAAAACAAAAGCATCTAAAGTGTTGATAGTTTGTGTGTAAATAACTTTTATCTCATTTTCAAAAATATTTCTAGCAACTTTTGCATCTTTTTTATATATCTCTAAAACTTCTTCACCTCGTAAATGAAGTTTTTTATGATACTTTAATAGTTTTACTGATATTTCAAAGACTCTGTCATCATAAGAAGAAAAATCATCAATCCATTTTCCTAGTTCACAAATATGTGGACTTGTAGATTTTACATCCTCATATAATGAAGCTTTTAGTGAGGTTATCCAAACTAAATAATCTTTTTTAAATTTTTTAAATAACTCAATAAGTTCTAATTCATAATCAGTAATTCCAATTAATTTTCTAAAATTTAATATTTTTATAATTTTATCTTCATACGACATTATTCCATCTATAAAATCATGAGAGGTAGGAATTTTTGCTAATTGTGGTACTTGAATAATTCTCTCTATATTATCAATTTTTAAAGCATATTTATTATTAACTACACTAAAAACTATTAAATCAATCATTTTTTTTGCCTTTATGCAACTGCTTCATCTTTTTTGAGATGTTGTGAAATTTTCAATAAGCCTAGTGGATCAATGGACATAATGATTTGACCATTACCGAGTAAAGCAGTACCACTAAATAATGGATGATTTTGCATTATACCAACAAGTGGTTTTTGAACAACATCAAGCTGACCAAGAAATTGATTTACAACAACAGCTAATAAATTGTCTTTAATATTTAAAACAACTATTGATAGTGGTTTAGTATCTATATCATCTTCATTTAACATGGACTTTATAAATAACAATGGAATCACCTCACCACGAATATATATAAATGGCTCATTATGTAAATACTCAATTTTAGATTTTTCTATTTTTACAGTTTCACTTACACTATCCATTGGAATTCCATAATGAATTTCATTCATTTGAATATGAAGCAAAGATGATACAGCTAAGCTCATTGGAATTGAAAGTGTTATAGTAGTTCCGACATTAGCTTTTGTGCTGATATTTATGCTACCACCAAAAACATCTATTGATTTTTTAACAACATCCATGCCAACACCACGCCCACTAAATTCTGTAACCACTTCTGCCGTTGAAAGCCCTGGTAAAAGAACAAGTTCAGCCATTTCAGATTCATTTAAAGCATCTATCTCTTCTGGTGTCATAAGACCTTTTTCCAATACTTTTGCAGCAACTTTTTCAACATTAATTCCAGCGCCATCATCAATAATTTTAATAATAATTTTATCTGATTGAGCATAAGCTTTTAAAGTAATTATCCCGCTAGCTTCTTTGCCTTTTTTTTCACGAATATCAGGCATCTCAATACCATGATCTAATGAATTACGCATAATATGAATCAAAGGGTCAGCTAACATCTCAATCATATTTTTATCAAGTTTAGTATCGCCACCACTCATATCTAATTTTACTTTTTTACCCATTTTTTTAGATATATCGCGAACAAGTTTAGGATATCTATCAAATACATAAGATATTGGTAACATTCTCATACCCATAATCAAATCTTGAAGTTGTTCTGATAAACGATTTATAAATATATATTTTTCCATTATTTCGCGTTTAATCATATCGTGTGTCATACTTACAACATTATCAGCTAAATATGGAAGTGAGTTTTTAGCTACAAGCAGTTCTCCTACAACATTCATCAAGCTATCGATAGACTCTTGCTCTATTTTAACAGTTTTTCCAATAACTGCTTTTTTAGTTTCTTTTTTAACTTCTACATTCTTTTCTTTTTTAACTTCTGCTTTAACTTCAACTTCTTGATTTTGTTCAGTATCAATTTTTATTTCATCTTTAGAAAGTTTTTTACTTAAAAATTCCATCAATTCATCTTTAGAATTAAATTTTGAAGGTATCTCTGGAATGTATTGCTTCATCTTATAGAGTATCTCACTCACTCTAGCAACATCATCATCACTCTCAACAAATTCTAAAGCATTATATTGTTGCTCTAACATACCATTTAGTATGGTTTGAGTAATTTCATCAGCTTGTTTTATTTCATCTTCTTTAACTATAGAGATTTCTTCAGGCTTATTTTCATCTGTTTGTGCCTCTTTTGTTATCTCTAAAGCATCATCTACAGCTACATTTTTTGGAAAGTAAACTTCACCCTTATAAATATTTTTAAAAAACATATTCAATTTAGCTGTATCTTCATCTTTAATAAGCCCATAAATATCTAAAAATCTTTGAAGTTGTGCGTGTTGAAGTGAGTCTTGCCCTACCAACTCTAATGATTTAGCAACTTTATCACTTATGCTATTTAGATCAAGAGTATCTGTAATACCGCTTAGTTCTTTAAGAGAATCTATCTGATGAGCACCATCACCACTATCTACTTGAAGAAGTGTCTCAATATCTAATGGTAAAACTTCCATCTCATCACTAAAATTAAACAACTCTTCTTCTATCTCATCGTAAACCCCATAAACAAATGCAACCAAATAAGTTTTAAGCAACAAACCTTCTTCATCTTCAGTCCCACTAAGAACTGCTTTGGAATTTTCAACACTCATGCAAGCATATACACCAAGTACACTATCTCCAAGTAATGAAAGTGCATATAACGGGTCATTACCATAAACCATGCATGATTCATCTATATCTAAGATAATTCCATAAAAGTTTTCACTATCACAAAAATCTTGATTTATCTCATCTAAATTAAAGTTAACTTTTTTATGCTTAACTCCGCTTAATGCTTTTAAAGACAGATCAACTATGCTAGATTTATCATCAATTAATATAAAAGGTGAACTCCATTGCACTTCTTCATCTTGAGGGTTTTTTCCCATTAAGGTATTAAGATTTGTTACTATTGAATTCACTTTTTCTTCATCAGCATCTATAATTTCGCAACTCTCTTCAGCAGCCTCTACAAGATTTAAAACCTCATCAAAAGCATCATAAAGAGCTTCTATCATTCCATCTGCTAATTCTAACCTACCATCACGAAGCATATCTAACAAATCCTCAGCACAATGGGTAATATCTCTTACAGAATCAAAACCAACAATTCCACTTCCACCTTTTAAAGTATGCGCTGCGCGAAATACAGAGTTGAGTAATTCAGGATCAGCACCTCCAATATCTTCAATATTTTGGTCAATAAATGCTAAATTTTCTCTTGCTTCACCTAAAAATTGTTCTAATAACTGATCCATAATATCTCCTAAGTCTCTACTAATATATCTACATAAGCTTTTAATTGCTCAGGACGAATTGGTTTTATCTCAAATAAATTTGCACCAACTTTATATGCTGATCGTTTATCTTCTTCTTTAGCTTGCGTAGTAATCATAATCACTGGAACAATTTTATAATTTTTCATTTTTCTAAGTTCTATAATAAATGAATAACCATCCATAATAGGCATATTTACATCTACTAAATATAAATCAATATCATTATCTAAGCTTTTTTCTAATGCTTCCATGCCGTTTTCTGCTTCTATAATATTTAAACCAAATGATTTAATGATAGCACCATGATAATTTCTAACTGTTTTTGAATCATCTATAATCATAATATTTGCCATAATCTCTCCATTCGTATAATTTTTACTGCTAAAAAAACTCTATTTCATCTTCTTCTTTATGCGTAAGTTTGCCAGAAAAGGCATCTCTTTTCTTCTTAGCATCTTCTAATGTTAGTTCCAATTTTTTTTGTAGTTTTTCTAAACTACTAGTTACTACAATATCATCAGATTGATAGGAATTTTCAAAAACTCTTATGCTTTGCTCAACACTATTCATCGCTTCAATTGTAGCACTTAATTGTTGTGATATGATATCTTGATACTGTAAAGCTGTTGCGGCATTATCATCTAGCTCAACTTTAGAATTTTCAATAAATTTTCCAAGCATCATAGTAGATTCGAGTGATAGTTTAATAGTATCCTCTTGAACCTCTTTAATATGCTCTAATAATTCTCTTAGTGTACTTAATATCATCATCTTAATTCCTCTATGGAAGTCTTAATACTCTAACTATTGCTTGTTTTAATTGTGAAGGGTTAAATGGTTTTACAATCCATCCTGTCAAGCCTAAAGCTTTTCCTTGTTGTTTTAACTCAGGTTTTGTTTCAGTTGTAAGCATCAAACATGGTGTCCTGCTAGTTGAAGCAACTTCTCTTAAAGCCTTTAAAAATTCAAGCCCATTCATAACGGGCATATTTAAATCAGTTATTATTAAGTCTGGTGTCATTCCAGCTTTTATTTCAGCTAATGCTACTTGAGCCTCTGTATATTGTTTAACTTCTATGGGCATTGAATTTGTCACCATTTTGGTTGAGGCTAACGCAGTCTCACTATCATCTAGAAATATTACTAACGGCATATCTTCTCCTTATTTTTGATAAATTAATGTTTTATCAACTTTTATTGCATTAAAGACTGATACTATTCGACTCATATACTCAGCATGACCTAACAATACATAACCTTTTGGGTTTAGCATATCGTAAAAAGTCATAACTACCTCTTTTTTTGATGCATCATCAAAATATATAAGCATATTTCTTGAAAATATAACATCAAATTTACCCAACTTTCGCATTTGAGCTTTATCAAATACATTGACTACTTGAAAATCAACACTTCGCATTAAGTCATCACTAAGTTGATAACCTATGTTTTTTTTATCAAACCATTTAGCAAGTACATTTTTTGGTATTGCATGGACTGATCTATCGGAGTATTTACCTTTTTTTGCTTTTTGAATTACAGTCGAATCAATATCAATACCAACTATTTCAATATCACGATGTTCAATCAACTTAGCTTCTTCTACAATATGAAGGACTATAGAATATGGCTCCTCCCCAGTAGAACATGGCGAAGATAAAATTCTAAGCGGTCTATTTTTTGGCATAACCTTATCTAACTCTAACAACATAAATCCAACAAGTGCTTCAAACTGATCTTTTTCTCTAAAAAAGTAAGTTTCATTTACAGTAATCCCGTTCATAAGCTCTTGAAACTCTAAGCCTTCTTTATCTTTAAAGCGAAGTTTAAAAAAATACTTTCTAAAATTTTCAACATCAAGTTCTTGTGCTCTTTTATCTATATATTTAGCAAGTTTTTCATAATGTTTTTCTGACTCAAGATATAAACCACTTTTACGATATATAAATTCACATATTTTAGTAAAATTTTCATGAGATAATAGATAAGCCATATTTAACCTTTTATCAACTTAACGGCGCCATCTACTGCAAATTGTGCATATGCATTACCAAAAAATCTATCTTTGAGCGATTCTAATAATTCTATATTTTCTACCTCTCCAATTTCACCCATATAATCAACTGCTGTCATTGCTACATTTATATCAGTTTCACTCTCAAGTAATTCAACCAACATATCCCTAGATTCTGCAAAATTAACATCACCTAAAACATTTATAGCAAAAATTCTCAAATCCCTATCATCTCCAATTAAAAACTTAACTATGTAGTATTTAATTGCTGCACCAAAATTTTTAAGAATAGATATTCCTAAGTTTCTAACAAAAGCATTGTTTAATTTTAGCAACTCCATAATATCTTCTATTGGTGCATCTTCTGGGTTCATAGTTGCTATAACAGAAGCTATTTTTGTAGATGTGCTTTTTTTAATACTTTTATCATTAATTAAAGAAACTAAAAATTTACCACCATCTTCAAATTTTACCATCTCTTCAATAGCATAGTCTTGTTTATCTTGTTCTTGTGCAGTCCTAAAATAAGACATAGCATCCCCAAGATTTTTAAAGATTGGTAGCTCTTCAACTATTTGAGCTACATGATTTTTAATTAAAGCCATTGCTATCTCCTTACTTAAATGTAATAATTTTATGTAAAATTTGTTTAAAATCTAACTGTTGGCTTACTCCACCATTATCAAATGCTACCTTTGGCATACCATATATTGTAGCGCTATGTTCACTTTCACCTATTGTATATCCACCAGCATTTTTAATATTTAGCATCCCAATAGCTCCATCATCACCAATTCCTGTAAGCAGTACGCCAATTACTTGCGATGGTTTTAATACATCTAAGACACTATTCATCATATCATCAACAGATGGTTGGAAAAATGATTTTCCTTTATCTTGTTCTTCACGAACAACTATTTTGCCAGATATTTTTTTATTAAACCTCAGATGAACTCCACCACGAGCTAAATATATATTACCTGGTAATATTTCCATGTTATTTGAAGTTTCATGGACATCTAAAACTGAATTACGATTTAACCTTGAAGCAAATGAACTTGTAAATTGTTCTGGCATATGCTGAACTATACAAATTGGATATTTATAGTTTTGAGGCAAAGAGGAACAAATCTGATCTATCAGTCTTGGTCCACCAGTAGAAGATCCTATAAGTATAATTTTTTCAATATCTATACTTGATAAATTTTCACTGTATTTAGATGAAGATTTTACTACCTTTCTCTTTCTTTTAGGTGCTGCTTTTCTTACTTTTAATCTTCTTGTTGGTATTCTAGATAATGATTTTACTTTTTGTATTATTGATTCTGTATTTTGGGACCGACCAACATTCATAGTACCTGGTTTTGATATATAATCAATCGCTCCTAAATCAAGAGCATCCATAGTAATACTAGCATCAGCAGTTGTAAGTGAGCTTACCATTAAAATTGCCGTCGGTTTTTTAGCCATAATTTGCTTAACAGCTTCAAGTCCATCCATAATAGGCATATTTATATCCATTGTAATTACATCATACTGAGTAGCTGTAGCCTTATCAACCGCTTCTTGCCCATTTTTTGCAGTATCAATTTCATAGCCCAACTCTTTAATCATATCTGTTAGTTGTTTTCTAACTAATGCTGAGTCATCAACTATTAAAATTTTCTTAGCCATTAGATACTCTTTTCTTTAATTATCTTTTGTATATCCATTTTTAAAACTAATCTTTTACCATTATCTAAGTGCAATACATCTGTTAAATAATTATCATCTTGAGATATTATCTCTTCTTTTGCTATTGATAAAATATCACTAACATTATCAACTACAAAACCAACTTTTGTATTGTCTATATTACATACTATTATTTTAGAATCATCTTTAAAATATTTATCTATATTTAAAATATTTTCTAAAGATACTATTGGTACTATCTGACCACGAATATTTATAATGCCACTTACACAATCATTAGTATAAGCAACATCGGTCGATTTTTCAAAATCTATTATCTCTGCTACTATATCTACTTCAAACGAGTACTCTTTACCTTGAAGTTCAAAAAGTATAAATTCAGAAAAATTTTCATCACTTGCTTGGGTGTGAGTAACTGCATCATTTGAATCAACATAAGCTTCATTTTCATTTAAAATTATTTTTAAGACTTTGTCATCTAAAAATGAGATTAAGCTCTCTTTGTCATGTAAGACACCAGCTATCTTATTTTTTTCAAGTTCATCTTTCATATAATCAATATCTTCATTAATAAAATCTCTAATATCAAGAATTTCATCAACCAATAGACCTATTGTTTTATTATCAATCATAACTATAAGTATTCTATTTTTGTCATTTTCTTTTTGATTAAATTTATAATATAAACGCAGGTCAATTACAGTTATCAAATCATCTCTTAAAGCTATGAGACCTACTATTTCATCAGCACTTCCTAAGATTTCTGTAAAATTTATATCAGCTAAAATAATTTCACGCAAATAATCTAATTCTAAAGCAAATTTTTCATTTTCCATCTTAAATATTAAAAATCTTTTGGAATTTTCTTGAATAACTACATCTGCCTTAATTTTGCCATTATTTACAATTTTTGACTTAATATCAACTCTTTTGACTTTATCAAAAAGCGAATTTAGAGATAAAATTTGTATAATAAAATTTTCATGTTTATATATAGCTACAATAGAATCATCAACTCTATTTATATATTCTATTTTTGACTTATTAATTTGCGCTGTATTGTAAACTTCACTAACTAAAAGTGCATTTGTAGATTTATCATTTGTTAAAGTTAAAAGCCTGCTTTTTTCATCTGAAATATCAACTTGGGGCATTTGTAAAAGCAAATTTAAATCTAAAACATTAGCAATATTACCACCAACAGCACTTAAACCTCTAACTTCATAAGGTTTAATAGGTAGTTGCATAATACTTGGCACACGAAAAATTTGACTTATATCTTCAGTAGATATTCCAAAGCTTTGTGTACCATTTTTGATGATAAGTATTTCAACTATTTGCATCTCTTTATCCTATAAACTTTATGAATTAACCTTGTTGAAGCTCATCTGCCATCACAGCTAATTCTTCTACACCATTACCAATATAAGATACAGTTTCTATAATAAGTTCGCTAGCTTTGCGTGATTCCATAGCATTTTTAGCACTAAGTTCAACTGCTTTTTGAACTTCACTAATGCCAATGTTTACTTGATTCATCCCCTCAAGATTTTGGTCATTTACATCTTTTAATTCTGTATATCTATCAAGTAAATCAACTAACATCTCTATAATTTTACTTATATCATGTATAAGTGTATCGATGTTTGATTGCTCACTTTCTTGTGAAGCAAGCAGGTTACCCCAGTCATTTTTAACAGTATCAATTTCTGAATTCATTGATTCAACAATATCATTGATTTTTTCAGTGTTAGATTCAGAATCTTTTGCTAAGTTACGAATATCAGAACTTACAACTGCAAAACCTTTTCCAAAATCACCTGCGCGAGCAGCTTCTATAGAACCACTAATAGCAAGCATATTTAACTGAACAATAGAGTTAGAGATACTACTAACTGTTTTATCAACACTCTTTGTTTCTTTAATTATTACTTGCAGTTCACTAGCAGCTACATTACCTTTTTCTATAGAGCCACTAAAAGCTTCTCTAATCTCTGTTACACTAATTTTAACAACATTAAAAGATACCTTTAATATATCAAAGTTACGACGAGCAATTTCAATAAGCTTATCAATATCTTTTGCAGCGAGCAGTCCGGCTTGAATTAGTTCTTTGTTTGTAATAGCGCTTTGATTTGTAGTGTTAGATGATGATTCTATCTGATTTAATGCATTTGTTACATCTTCTAAAGCATTTTGAATATCCTCCATACTTCCGCCAATAGTATCAGCTGATAGTGCTATATCTTCTGCTGATTTCATAGTATCAGTTGAAAATTTTAATTCTTCAGCTAAATTAGAAAGGTCTTTTATATCATCTTGTGTTTGAGCAAGAGCATCTGATTGAATATCTATACCATTTAATGTTTTTTCAACTGATAATGCTATCTCACTAGATGCTGTTGCAATATCTTGTGAGCCCTCATTAATTTTAGAAACTACATCGCTAAGATTTTGAGTATAAGTATTTACGCTTCTTGCTGCTTCTACTGAATAAACAGCTATTTTAGTTAGTTCTTCCATTTTGTTACTAAGGGCATCACCTTTAGTCCCATTTCCTGAGATTATTTTTGTAGTATCTCCAATGCTTGCAATAATTCCATCAATAGAAGATTGAATTTTTGTAACAAGTTCAGAGATAAATTCAGCATTTTTTTCACTCTCTCCAGCTAAAGCGCGAGTCTCATCAGCAACAACTGCAAAGCCTTTTCCATGCTCTTTTGCACGAGATGCTTCAATAGCAGCATTTAGAGCTAATAAATTTGTTTGATCTGCAATTTTTGCAATAAAACCAACAGCATCACCAATATTTTGTGAAGAAATTTTTAACTCTTCACTTTTTGTAGCTGATTGCTTAGCTACTACAACCGTACTATCCATTCGACCAACAGAATCATTGATTTTTTTAACAGAGGACATAATGCTATTGCCTGTTGAAAGTGTTGATGATATAACAGTATTTATGTTTGAGTTCATACGAGTTATGTTTGAAGTGATGCTTTTTACATTTGCTAAGGCTTGCTCACTTGCACCACTATTTTCTTCAGCTGCAGTTGCAATTTGCTCCATTGAAGATTTTAACTGCTCAATTGCACTAACACTCTCTTGTGCATTATCTAAAATTGTCATAGCTACACCAGCAATAGATTCACTAATTTGCTGCTGTTTAGCTAGTGTTCGCTGATGTCTTTTGTCTGAACCGCTAGATGCAGATGAGGTAGATGGGGTATTTTTTTTCACTAATGTCATTATAATATCCTTATTAATCTAGTGTAGCGTAAAGCTCTTGAGCTTTTCTAACATCTTCTTTTGAAGGTTTAATTCTAATACTGACATATTTAGTATTTCCACTTTTGTCAATTGATCTAAGCACTGTTGCATAAACCCAATAAAATCCACCACCATTACGAGAATTTTTTACATACCCAGTCCAAAAACCTTTGTTTTGTACATCATCCCAAAGTGATTTAAAAGCAGCTCTAGGCATCTCTGAATGGCGAACTACATTATGTGGTTCGCCTATTAATTCATCTTTTTTTAAATTTGCGATCTTTAAAAAAGATTCATTTGCATATACAACAAATCCTTTTTCATCTGTTTCACTTAAAAGATACAAATCGTCATATAAAACTTCACCATCTTCTAAAAAAGTTAAACCCTCAGTACTGATGGCATTTTCATTTTTCGACATCATAAACCTCCGTTTAAATACATTAATTGCACAAGCATACATATATAAAACTAAAAGTAAATTTAAATAGAGTTTTTTTTGTAGATTATTGGTAATATTTAAAATATATCACTTTTTTACCTATCTATTCTTATAAAATAATATAAATAATAAATTAATATGAAAACCAAATAAAAGTCTAAAATAGACAATTATTTAGTGAGGAGAGAGGTTATATATTGTCGCGAATATCTAATTTTTCAACTAAAGCTAAGTAAGAAACTCTATCAGTTTTTTTAAAATATTTCATTAAACGACGACGCTTGCCAACTAATTTTAATAACCCTAATCTTGATGCATGATCTTTTTTGAAAATTTTCAAATGCTCTGTTAACTCAGCAATCCTTGCTGTTAAAAGTGCAATTTGTACTTCACTTGAACCTGTGTCGTCTTCTTTGCGACCATAATTTGCGATAATCTCTAATTTTTTCGCCGAATCTAAAGCCATAATAGCCTCCTGAATGGTATAGTAATCTAACTATTATTAATACATTAAATTGAGCAAAAGCTTATTTTAATGGCAGAGACTTAATAATGAAAAGTGCCAAATATTAGCACTTCTAAAAGTCCCTGCAACTCTCTAAAGCTACAAAAAAATATTTTTTTGAGATTTATAAAGTCGATTTGTAAAAGTTGAAGTGAAATTATAGCTAAATTTTCAAGTTCTTTGGCTATAATTTATAAAAATTATACTTTAAAGATATATATATGTTAATTACAAAAGCAAGTGAATATGCGATTCTTGCACTTATAGTTTTATCAAAAGAGAAAAAACCAATGGGAAGCGAATCTTTAGCCAAACAACTATCTATCCCTAAAAGTTTTTTGGCAAAAATACTTCAATCACTAGCTAAAGCTGGAATTTTAAAGTCATTTAAGGGAATTAATGGTGGATTTGCTCTAGCTCATGAGGCTAAAAATATAAGTATGCTAGATATTATGAGTGCGGTAGAGGGGAAAAGCCCTGCTGTATTTGAGTGTTCATTATCTGAGAGTGCTTGTCCGTCTGATACAGCAAGCATTTGTTCAATTTGGCCATTTTTAAATAAACTTCAAGGAAAAATAGATAATTTTCTTGCTGAATTAACATTAGCAGATATACTAGAGTAGCAAATTGGCAAAAAAACCTACATTAAAACAGCAAGTTGGAAGAAGCCTAAACTTTTTACTAGGTCAAAAAGATCTTAGTGTTGTTTTATTTGTAATGGCTATTTTAGTTATCATCATAGTGCCACTTCCAGCTGCGATGCTTGATTTTTTACTAACTGTCTCTATCGCTATTGCTGTTTTAATTTTACTTATCTCACTATATGTCCCTAAACCAACTGATTTAACCACTTTTCCAACTTTAATATTAATTGTTACGCTGTTTAGACTCGCCTTAAATATATCTACAACAAGGATGATTTTAAGTCATGGTCATGAGGGTCCAGAAGCTGTAAGTTCCATAATTAGTAGTTTTGGAGACTTTGTAGTAGGTGGAAACTTTGTAATAGGAATTATAGTTTTTTCAATTCTTGTTTTGATTAATTTTATGGTAATTACAAAAGGTTCTACAAGAGTTGCTGAAGTTGGTGCTAGATTTGTGCTTGATTCTATGCCTGGTAAACAGATGGCTGTTGATGCTGATTTAAATGCTGGTCTTATTGATGATGCACAAGCAAAAGCGCGCCGCGCAGAGATACTTCAAGATGCAAATTTTTACGGAGCAATGGACGGATCATCTAAATTTGTAAAAGGTGATGCTGTTGCAAGTATAATTATTACACTTATCAATATTATTGGTGGATTTCTTATTGGTGTGTTTCAGCATGATATGACAGTTGGTGATAGTGCATCAACATTTACTCTTTTAACTATTGGTGATGGATTAGTTGGTCAAATTCCTGCCCTTATTGTATCAACTGCAACTGGTATTATGATTACTAGAAGTTCAAACGATGGAGAGAATTTCGCTGAGGGTACTATAAATCAGATGATGGGAAATGCCAAAATTATGATGATTGTTGGATTTATCATGATTTTATTTGCTCTTGTTCCAGGTTTACCTACTGCCTCTATGGGTCTTGTTGGAATAATATTTGCATCTTTAGGTTGGGCTACATATAAATACCAAAAAGGGGAACTTAGCATCCTTGATATTGGTACCTCTTTTGGCGGTAAAAAATCTAAAGAGACCTTAAAAAAAGAAAAAGAAACTCTAAAACCTAAAAAAACTCAAGAAGAGATAGCTAAAGATGAAGAAAGTGCTTTAGAGGATATTTTAAAAGTTGAGATGCTAGAGCTTACTCTTGGTTATCAACTCATTAAGTTAGCTGATAGCAATCAAGGTGGTGATTTACTTGAGCGTATCCGATCTATGAGAAGAAAAATAGCATCAGATTTTGGTTTTTTAATGCCTCAAGTTCGTATTAGAGATAACCTTCATTTGCAACCTAAACAATATCAAATACTTCTAAAAGGTATATCAATTGGTGATGGTGAAATAGTCCCAGATAAGTTTTTAGCAATGGATAGCGGAATGGCTACTGGTGAGATAAAAGGAGAGGCTACTAAAGAACCAGCTTTTGGTCTTGATGCACTTTGGATAGACCCATCAGATAAAGAAGATGCTATTATAAATGGATATACTGTAGTTGATCCATCTACTGTTATTTCAACTCATATGAGTGAGCTTGTCAAAAATAATGCACAAGACTTACTTACACGCCAAGAAGTACAAGTACTTATAGATAAAATAAAAAATGATTATCCTGTAATTATTGATGATGTGTTAAAAATTGCCTCTATTGGACTGATTCAAAGAGTATTAAAATCTTTACTTCATGAAAAGATACCTCTTAAAGATATGCTTAGCATACTTGAAACCATAGCGGATGTTTGTGAATTTACAAAAAATGTTGAATTTATAACAGAACAAGTTCGTGCAAAACTTTCTCGCACCATTACACAGATGTACGCAAGCGATGATGGGATTATAAGATTGTTAACTTTTGATACTTCATCAGAACAGATGATGCTTGAAAAATCACAAGAAAGCGATGGCGTTAGAAACATAATGTTAAATGTTGGAGAGATAAATGAACTAATTCAAGCTACAAGCGCAAAAGCAACAGAGTTACTTCAAAAAAATATCTCTCCTGTTATTATTATAGTTGATCCTGCACTTAGAAAAGGTGTATCTGAAATATTTGAGAGGTTCTCTTTGGATGTTATTACACTATCACATGCTGAGATAGATTCTAGTGCTACATTTGAAGTGCTTGGTTCAATATCAATAAATCTACCAAAACAAGAATAACAGAGTAAATCTTTTTCTTTTCTGGCTAAATATTTATTTCATAAATATTTGCTCATCAAAGATATTTACACTATAAAAGGAAAAAAATTGAAAAATAAAATACTTCATCATCTATCACATATTGATTTAGACGGTTACAGCTGTCAGCTTGTAATGAGTTTTACACCATACAATATTAAAAACTATAATGCAAACTATGGAGCGGAAGTTAGACAAAAATTAGAACTTATACTTGAATCAATCAAAAGAGATATCAAGACACCTGCGTATATACTTATCACAGATTTAAATCTAAGTACTGATGAAGCTAGATGGCTAAACAATGAAGTTAAAAAGCTTAATGAAAACAGATATGATGTTATTATAAATTTACTAGATCACCACGGAAGTGGAGAAGATAGTGCTAATAAATACGATTGGTATTATCTTGACACTTCAAGATGTGCTACAAAAATTACTTATGACTATGCTAAAGAAAATTTTGATTTCAATGAACCTGAGTGGATGAATAAAATGGTAAATGTTGTAAATGCTGTTGATTTGTGGAAGATGGATGAACGAGAAAATTTTGAATATGGCAAAGTATGTATGCGTCTTGTTACAGAAACAAGAGAGTTAAACCGTGTAATGTTTGCAAAGTATGATAGTGCATATAAGCTATCACTATTATTTGAAGCTTCAAAATATATAAATGAAGAAAATGCACCTATACTTTTAGATGAAAAAATACACCTGTTAAAAAAAGATTTTTTCAAAGATGATGAAAACAATACTCTAGATAATTTAGCAACAAAATATATAGTTAAGCTTTTAGGTGCACTTAGAGAGACTCATACTATATACTATAAGGGATATAGAGGATTTTTGAGTTATGGCGTAGGCAATACCTCAATTGTAGGTAATGGTTTTTTACTAACATATCCTGAATATGATTTTATAGTAGATGTAAGTTACCGTGGGACAATGAGTCTTAGAGCTAATAATAAAGTAAGTGTATCTCAAATATCTAAAGAGTGGGCTAATGGTGGTGGACATCCCAATGCTGCTGGCGGTAGAATTATAGGGTTTAAAGAGCAATATCGTTATGATAAAGTTAAAAAACAGATTCAGAGGTTGATAGATGACAAAGAATCTGTTGCAGGTGATCTAGCATATAAAAAAGAAGATTCAAAGTGATTGAATTAAATTAAGGACACCTTATCTTTTTTTGAAGATAAGTAGTATTTTATCGTCCATATCATATAATGAAAAAGTTTTTTTATCTATTAATTTTAAGTTATCTAAATTTTGAAATATTTTAATTTTATGAAAAAACTGGACAATAGTATCTTGAAATTTATTATATAAATTACCCTCTTTTTGAAACAAAGTAAATTTTGTATGGAGTTCATTGTTTGAAAATTCTGCATCTACACTTAAAAATTCATTTTTTGCATCAACACTCATACTCCCATCAGCTACTTCACTAAAGCCAAACAATGTATTTATATCTGCTATAAATACTCCGTTGTCATTTAATCTATTTGAAATAGAATTTAAAAATTTAAAAAGCGAGTTTTTATCCATGAAATTTAGCACATCAAATATTGCTACTATTGCATCAAATTTTCCATTTTCATTCGCAATATCTATACATTCGACATCTAAGCCTTTTGATACACACTTATCAACCATGGTTTGACTAAGGTCAATCCCTTTGCATTTTATTCCATCATTTGTAAGTTGTTGGATAAAATCACCATCCCCACAGCCAACATCTAAAAGTGTTTTTGTATCATAATTAGCGAGTTGTAATTTATATATATGATGAAGTGTTTTAGTAGCTTCTTGTATGCCTAACAAATGTTGAGCATTTGCGTATAGATCTAAGTTTGTCAAAACTATCCGTTTATAACTTTATTTATTTTTTCATATATATCTAATACTTCATCTTTTTTAGCAATATAAGAATTTTTATTTGCTATGAGATAAGTTGAACTTGTCATAATATCAGCAACAACTTCAAGTCCATTTTGCTTCATTGTAGCACCAGTTTCAACCACATCCACTATCATATCGGCAAGACCAATAAGTGGAGCTAGCTCAATTGAGCCATAAAGTTTAATAATTTCAACACTTACAGCTTTCTCTTGGAAATACCTTTTTGTAATATTTACCATTTTTGATGCAACTTTTAAATCAGGTTTGTTAAGATCAAATTTTTCACCTTTTTTCATCCCAATACTTACTTTACATACACCTTTTTTCAAATCAAGTAAACGAACAACATCAAGACCTTGTTCTTCTAAAGTATCTAGTCCCACCACGCCAATATCTGCTGCTTGATGATATACATAAGTTGCTACATCTTGGTTTCTTACAAGTAAAAATGTAAAGTTTGGTGTCTTTAAAATAAGTTTTCTATCATCAAATTTAAATTCCTTACCAAAAATTTTACCAAAAATTTCAAGTGTATCTTTCGCAATACGACCTTTTGGAAGTGCAACTGTTAGCATTTATTAGCCTTTTGTATTTATAAATAATTTCGCATTTTATCTAAAATTTACTTAATTATCTTCTTCATCCCATTAAATACTAACATCTTATCTATCCTAGCATTTGGAAAAACAAAAGCTAATTTATCAGCATCGCCACCAGTTAAAATAATGTCCATATCATATTTTACAACTTCACTGTGTAAAAGTTTCAAATATCCATAGCTTATAGCATCTTGAGAATTTTTTGGTAATTTTTCTAAATCTAGGGAATAATTAAACTCATAAGAGAGTGCTTGTGAAATATTTTTATATGCATTGCCCATAGCTATTGTACCTGGATAGATAAATCCACCACTAAAAATTCCATTTTGAACAACATCAACTGTTATTGCTGAACCAGCATCAACTATTACACCATTTTTTATAGCTTCACACGCCATAATACGGTCTATTCCCATAGTGTCATAGTAATTATTTATATTTAGTTCTAAGGAGAGATCAATCCAGTTATCTAAGTTTTTTAATTTACTTTTAATTTTTTGATTTACACATATATAATAAATTTTTTGCACAAATTCTGATGGAGAAAAAGAATCAACTGATTTTTTATAATTTAACTCTAATAAAGTATTTGTATTTATTTCTAAAAAATTATAAGTAGTATTGCCAATATCGCATAAAAGCATTATTGAATTTTCCACCCACACTCTTTAAATGCTGCTTTTGCTTTAGAACAAAGTGGTGCATCCACAAAAAGAATTTTATGTTTATAGTTATGTTCTGAAAATATACATAGTTTTGTATATATCTCTTCAAATTTTCTAACATCTTTCATGAGTAGTCTTGATTTTTGAGTAATTGCAAAAATTCCCCAAAAGTATCCCGTAGTATCTGTTGCTTTATAAATTTTTATCTTATTTCTAATACCGAGTTCCCTAGGAAGAACCTCTTGCATTTTTTTAAATAACTTTCCCTTTGCTCGAAAGGAATCTACTATCATTTGCATATTTATTATATTCCCTATGTAATGAAATCTCAATGATTAAGATTTGCTCTATTATTTTAATGACGCAAGTTTAACATTTATGTCATAAAATTAGGATATATTTTTTTAATAATAAAATAAACTTTACATCCAACGCAATAATTAAAAAACACATCAAGTAGTGCACAACTCAAAAATATAATAGCAATAATATATGAGAACAATGATAAAGAAAAATAATTACCAATAATAAGTAGTATTAAAAAAAAGATTCCAAAATAGCCAGCAAGCATTTTTGCACCACCATCATAAGGTCTTGATTTTAATTTTAAAACCTCTTTTAAAGTTTTTGATATAAGAAAGAGTAACGAATAATCTTTTTTTCCAAAAGAACGAATAATAAAATCTACAAGTAAAAAATATAAAACAAATACATTAAAAGTAAACAAGTAGTAGATTATGAATAAACTAACTAAAAACGCATTAAACCTTGAAACAGTTGAATCAACTTTTTTAAATGTGATTGGACAAGCATATGACATAAAAACTCTTTAATATTAAAATAATAATGCTATTTTAGTGTTATAATCTTAATATAGTATTATTTAAAATTCTTATCTTAACTTGTTAGTCCTTTAACTTAATTAATTTTTATTTTAATATTAAGAAAGTTTTTTAAGATTCAAAAAGTATTATAAGTGTATAATTTCGTAACACTTTTTCTCAAGAGGATTGTTTTTGATAAATTTAACACTTATTTTGCTTGGGGCTGGTAGTTCTAGCCGTTTTGAACTTGATGTTAAAAAACAATGGATTCGCATAGAAACTAAACCATTGTGGCAATTTGTAGCAGATTCATTACAAAATACGAATAAATTTGAAAATATAATCATTACATCTTCTAGTGATGATATTGCTTTTATGAAAACTTATGCAGATTATACATTTATTGAGGGGGGAAGTACTCGTCAACAATCCCTTAAAAATGCCCTACAACACGCAACTACAGAATATGTGCTAGTTAATGATATTGCTAGAGCATGTATTAGTAATGACTTTTTAAATAATGTATTAACACAATCAACATCAGCAGACTGCATTGTTCCATATATTAGTGTAAACGATACTATAGTGTATGATGGTAACACAATAGATAGAGAGAAAATAAAACGAATACAAACTCCACAACTCTCAAAAACAACTGCTCTAAGGGATGCTTTAGATACAAATGAAGAATTTACTGATGAAAGTAGTGCTATTGTAGCAAATGGTGGCACTAGAAAATTTATTAAAGGTGATGAAAATGCTATAAAAATAACTCACCTTAGTGATTTAGTAAAAATACCATGTTTAAAACCACCATCAACAGATATATTAAGTGGTACTGGTTTTGATGTGCATGCATTTGAAGATAACACTGAAATGTATCTAGGTGGGGTTAAAATAACCTCTGATTATGGTTTTAAAGCGCATAGCGATGGAGATGTAGCTATACATGCGCTTATAGATGCTCTTTTGGGTGCAGCATCAATGGGTGATATTGGGATGATGTTTCCTGATAATGACAACTCTTACAAAGGGATTGATTCTAAAAAACTTTTAGCTAGAGTTGTAAAAAAGATATATAGCTTTGGTTTTGTCATAATAAATGTTGACCTAACAATAGCTGCTCAAAAACCTCATATTAGCGAGTATAAACTAGAGATGAGAAAGACACTAGCAAAAATACTTAACTGTGAGAGCGCTAGAGTAAACATCAAAGCTACAACAACTGAAAAATTAGGCTTTATTGGCAGAGGTGAAGGCGTTGGCGTAATAGCTAGTGCTAATTTAAAATATTTTGACTGGAGAAATTAAAATTTGAAAATACTTATTATAGAAAATGAAATATATTTAGCGCAAAGTATAGCAACAAAACTAGGTGACTTAGGTCACCTGTGTGAAATGTGTACATCATCCAAAGATGCAATAAATAGTAATAACTATGATGTAGTTTTACTATCAACAAACATAAATGGGCAAGATTTCAATCCAGTAATAGACACATTTAAAAGCTCTATCATCATTTTAATGGTCTCGTATATATCAAATGATACTGTGTCAAAACCACTAGCAGATGGTGCAAAAGACTATATATTAAAACCATTTATGATAGAAGAGTTAATTAGAAAAATAAATCATTATCAAGATTATGAAAAAATTAAAAAACGCAATGAAGCATATGAGAAATATTTAGCTCACTCGTTTACTAACATCTCAAATGATTACAATCATAACGAGATAAAACTACCTATATTTATATCCTCTGGATTCTCTAAAAATGCTGATGCCTTTGCATTTGAATATGCTAAAGTTCATAATAAGCCATTGAATTTTATTAGCTTAAGCAATCCAAAAGCAATCAGTGAAATCAATTCACACACTCAAAATACCATACTATATATTATTGATTATCAAGTACTTAAAAAGAATGAGAGAAAAACTTTTTGTGAAGCTATACATGATAAACAAGCAATAATAGCAAGTAGCGATAAAATAGATGATATAGAATTTGATGTATTAGAAATTAAAAGCGAAAATAATGTTTTTGATCTAGGTGAAATTTTGCCTATTGAAGATTATGTAAAATTTATAGTTTTAAATTATCAAGATAAATTTCCTGATACTGAATTATCAAAAAAACTTGGTATCTCTCGTAAAAGCTTATGGGAGAAACGAAAAAAATATGATATTGTCAAGAAAAAATAAAACACTAATAGTAGATTCTGAAGCTGTTTCAGCCCTAAAGTTGCTAAAAAATGGCTTACTCGCACCAGCAACTAAACTTATGAATAAAAAAGAGAGCGCAGATGTTCTACAAAGTGGACTAATTAATGGACAAACATTTCCGTTTCCGTTTATTTTAGCTCCATCTGGAAAGATGAATCATGAAATTTTAAAATCATTAAAAATTGGTGAAGAGATTACACTTTTATCTAATGATGAAGAGTTTGCTTATCTAGTTGTAGAAGAAGTATTTGAAATTGACCCACAAGAGCGTATAATACAAATATATGGTACATCTGATTTATCTCATCCTGGAGTACAAGCTACTTTTAATAGAATTGGAACATTTGCTATCAGCGGTAATTTTGAAATAATCAATCAAAAAAAATCAAAATCAAAACAACTTATTAATGAAGCTAAAAATAGAGTAAACGCAAAACATACTACAGCACTAATGATGGCTGCAAACCCTTTACATCGTGCACATGAACGCTTCATTCGTCAAACACTCGATAGCACAGACTTGCTTGTAATATTTTTATTAAAACCTTATACTGAAGCTAATTTAGATTTTCAAATTAGAAAAGATTCTCTAGAGTATTTCATAAGTAATTTTTTAACTAAAAATAATGTTGTAATTGTAGAACTAGATAATAGCTATGTTTTTTCTGGTTACAACGAAATAATTCTTGATGCAATAGTAGCAAAAAATTACGGTTGTAATAGACTTACTATTGGGAGAAATCATGCTGGTCTTGGTATGCTTTATGATGCAAATTCAGATAAATCTATAATTGATAAAATGGTAGGTACTGATATAGAAATAATAGTAGCTAGTGAGTATGTTTATTGTGATAAATGTACAACATTAGTTAGTAAATCTACATGTCCACATGGCCAACATCACCAAATTTCTTATCATTCAGATTCTATATTAGAACTATTTGAACTTGGCATCTTACCACCTACACTACTTGTAAGAAAAGAAATTTCTGCACATATCCTTTCTAAACTTTTCCCAAATCGTTTTAAAAATTTAGAAAAATTATATTATGATATATTACCTGTAGAGGGACTCTTAGAAGAACATACTGAAAAAGATTTTTATTTAGAACTAATGAAGCTATATCAAACTACTTCACTTACATAAGAAGGCAAAAAAATGAACTGGTTTTTTATAACTCTCGGATATAGTGGATTATTTCCAAAAGCACCTGGAACTATCGGCACATTAGTATCATTACCACTTGGTATGCTAATACTAATATATTATGGTGCAGAAACGCTTTTTTTAGTGACACTTTTAATCACAGCAATAGCAATTAAAGAGATAAATAGATATGAAAAAAAATCCAATATTCATGATGACAAACGAATAGTTATAGATGAGCTAGTTGGGATGTGGTTTGCACTAAGTGTAGCTCCAGCAATTAGTATAAATATGGATGAAATTGCAAACCTTGAAAATGGATTTTTAATACAGTCAATCTTGTCATTTTTTTTATTTCGATATTTTGATATAAAAAAACCTTCAATCATAGGAAGAATTGACCGTGAAGCAAAAGGTGGAGTTGGTGTAGTGGGTGATGATATCATTGCAGGATTTGCTGCTGGAATTTTAAGTGCGGTAATTTGGCAAGGTATTTTAATTATAGTATAATAACTGTCTTATAAAATAAGGTTTATTATATGAAAAAAAAATTACTTATCACCGCATTCGCTCTACCTCTTTTTGCTGCTACTTCTGGGGCATCTGAGCAAGAGACTTTAATAATATATATATTTGCTTTGGCTATTATTGGCATTTTTGCTCTATTTTTATCCTCACATCAAATGCGTAAACTAAAAATTGAACATAAAAAAATGCGTCAACAACAAGAAAGTATGGAAAAAAATCAACAAGATTTGCTACTAAAGATGAGTAATAATATTTTATCAATCACTAAAGAAGCTATTGGTAATACAAATAACTTAGTAGATTTAGATGAAAAAGATGTTCGCTCAAAACTATCTCAAGTGATAAACACGGAAAATACACTGCTTGATGTTACTGGTGATTTAATAGAATTTTTAAAATTAAAATCAAAAAAAGTTAAAATTACAAAAAATAATTTTAAACTTGAAAATTTATTAAATGATATACTTGGTCAGACAAGAACTAACTATAAAAACAGCAATATTGATTTGATTTTTGATGTTGATGATAACATTCCAGATACTTTATTTAGCGATACCTTAAGTATTTCAAAGATATTAGTAAATCTTCTTGACTTTTGTATATTAAACAAATCAAAACAAATTGTACTACAAGTGTCAAAAAGAAGTAGATTTAATGCTGAATCTACTTTACACTTTATTTTATATACAGATATGAAAATAGAGATAAATAATGATATTTTTAATACAAAATATAATGAAAAAACAAAAAAATATGATGGTATTTCACTATTTGTATCAAAAGAATTATCCATTCTTTTAGATGGTATTTTAATAGCTAGAAATGCTAAAGATTCAACTGCTGAATTTGTTTTAACATTGCCATATTTTCCTATAAAAAAAGAGATTCTGAGTCGTAATAATTTAGATATTAATGCTCTTTGTGGAAAAAAAGTTTTTGTTGTAGATTCTTTTTTTCAAAGCACATTGTCTATACAAAAAATACTACAAAGTTTAAAATTCCAAGTAGATATTAGAACTAAAGATGAATATTTAAAAGAGCTCCCTGATTTTTCTAACTATGACACAATTATATTAGATGAAAGACTTATAACAGATCAAGCTATACAAGAGATAAATAGCGTTAAAAAAACAATAAACCTAAAAATTATAATACTTACTAATGTATTTTCTGAAGAAAAAAAGATAAAATTAGATGGCTTAAAACTAAACAAACCACTCACTAAAGAGAGTATTTATTATACATTACTTAATGCTCATAAAAAGACAGATTCAAAAGAGATAACTTCTAAACAAACATTGAAAATTCAAACAGAACGCTTTAAAGATACACCAAATATTTCGCTATCTGACTTTATAGACTTTGCAGGCGCTAATTTATTAATAGTTGAAGACAATCTTATTAATCAAAAAGTGCTCGTAAGTATGTTGAAAAAATCTAAGATAAATATTACTATTGCAAACAACGGTCAAGAAGCACTAAATATATTGTTTTCACAAGAACAATTTGATCTGGTGCTAATGGATATAAATATGCCTGTTATGGATGGATACTTAGCTACTCAAAGAATTAGAGAAAATTCAGGTCTTAATCATACCCCTATCGTAGCACTTAGTGCACTGACTGCAACTGATGAGATAAATAAAATTTTTCACTCAGGTATGAATGGATACTTATCAAAGCCTTTTTACAAAGAAAAGCTTTATACAGCATTTGATACATTTATGGTAAATAAAAAAACCGCCCATGCAAAAAAAGAAAAAGAAATAATTAAAATTGTAAACCATGATGGTTTAAATGTCTTTAAAGGATTAGAGCAAACAAATGGAAATGTAATATTTTATATAGAGATATTAAAAGAATTTTTAGAAGGCTATGGTCAAAGTGATTCTATTTTTGAAAAACTAATCAAAGATCATAGGTTTGAGCAAACAAAAATGCTGTGTCTGGATATAAGAGGACTATCTGGTTCTATTGGGGCATATGAGCTACAAGAGCTCTCAAGTGAAATTATTCAAAAAATTGTATTTAAGAAATTTGATTCACTTCCTAGTCTTATTCAAAGATACACACAGATAGTTTCTACGCTAAAACATTCAATAAATAAATTTATTGATTCACAAACATAAAGTTATTTGATTTTACTCTTCTTTATAAATAGATATAGAAGGGTATGCAAATTCTAAATTATTTCTCTCAAATATTTCCATCATTTTAAACATAACATCTTCTTTAACTTCTAGCCATTCACTCCATATAACTGTTTTTGAAAAACAATATACCAGTATATTTATACTAGAATCATTAAACTCATCTAAATATACTAACAAAGTTTTTTTAATTCCGTGAGAGTCTTCACGAGAGATTATTTTAGCTTCATTTGAATTGTTTACATTAATTTTTGTTTCATCTGAAGCTATCTTTGGATGTTTTAACAACATCTCTCTAATCTCTACAACTGCGCTTTTTATATCCTCTGCTTTTGAATCATATTTAACACCAAGACTCATCTTAATTCTACGACCAAGACGACGCTTATTCCAATTTTTTATATCTGCATTTGCAAGATTTGCATTAGGAATTGAGATAAGTGCATTATCAAATGTTCTTATAGTTGTAACACGAAGTCCAATCTCAACTACAGTGCCCTCTTGCCCATCAGCAACTATCCAATCTCCTTGAGAAAAAGTATCACTAAGTAAAATTGATAATGTACCAAAAAAGTTAGCAAGAGAGTCTTTTGCCGCTAACGCAAGTGCAAGACCACCAATACCAAGACCTGATAAAACAGCTGTTAAATTAACACCAGCAGAGTGAAGAACAAGCAATAATCCAAATATTAAAATTAAAAAATTAATAATTTTTACACTTATATTTATAACTTCATTTTTTATATTTTTACTTGAAGTGGCCATGTTTGAAATTTTTATTTTAGCAATGCTATTTAAGATTTTATATACCACTAAAGTAAATAAAATACTATAACCTATACTAAACACCATATCTGTAGTCTCATAAGAAACAAAATCATTATATGTATATATAACCAATTCTATATTGATTAAAATGAGTGTTAGTTTTACAGGTTTATTAATACTTTTCAATATATCAAATGAATATTTTTCAATATATTTTATTTTAATAATTAAATTTTTAAATAGTTGAAATACATACTTACTAATTATATAAATAAACACTGAAACCAATAACATAAAAATAATTTTTACAATGCTTAATTCAACAACAGCTAAAAATTTATTTATGCTTTGGGTAAGCTCAGAATTATTAATCTTCATAACTGGGCCTAAAAGTCCATATTTTGCGTATTCATTTAAACTATACATTTTTTTATCATAGAATGAAAAATATTTTATGATATCGTGATTCATATCAATAACTGCATAAAAATCTTTTATATTTTCTTTGGCTTGATTATATGTTTTAGTATCTAAGTTCAACTCTAATTGCGCTATATAATCTTTGTTATTTATTTTAGATATATCTATCTGATTTTGAGCAAAAAGATCAGATGTGTATTTTTGATACTCATTAAAATCATAATCATCCAATGATTTTAATAATTTTTGAATCATTTTAGTTTGCATATCTAAAATTGTATAAGTTTTTATTAAAACTTCGTCGCGCAACACTCCGTATGTCTTACCTAAGCGTTCATTTAATTTTATAATTTTCCTTAGAGCAAATATATCTGATTTATACACTTTAGTTTCATCTAAATATTGTACTTTATTACTCAAAATATAATTAATATGTTTTTTATACATCTGTTCTTGGAGTTTAACTAAATCAAGCATCATAGTTTGATTTAAATCATCACTATTCATCTTTTTTATAATTTTTAGTTGCTCCTTAACAAATGGTGCAAAATTATCATTTGAAAAAAGTAAAAATGGTATAAATAATAAAAATAATATTTTTTTCATAAAAATTATATACCCTCTGCAATCATAGCATCAGCTACTCTTTTAAATCCTGCTATATTTGCACCATCAACATAATTGCCCTCAACTCCATAATCTTTAGCTGTCAAAGCTACCCTTTTTGCAATTTGTTGCATTATTAATTTTAATTTTTCATCAACTTTTTCAAAACTCCACTTAGTCATAGCTGCATTTTGACTCATCTCAAATTCACTAACAACTACGCCACCTGCGTTAGCAGCTTTTGCTGGAGCAAAACAAATTTTATGTGATAAAAAATCATTTATAGCTTTAGTGGTTGATGGCATATTTGCCCCTTCGCTAACACTTACACAACCATTTACTATTAAATTTTGTGCATCTATATCTGTAAGTTCATTTTGAGTAGCACACGGAAATGCCGCGTAACATGGTATATCCCAAACAGCGTGTCCGCCGTCTGGGTATTCTTTTAAGGGGATATATTTAGCATCTGAATGAGTTTTAATATACTCTTTTAATGAGGTTTTATTTTTTAATTTCATCTCTTTGAGCAAACATAAATCAACTCCACGCGGATCATATATAGTACCTTTAGAATCTGTACATGAAACAACAATAGCACCAATTTCTTGAAGTTTTTCAATTGCATGAATTGCAACATTTCCAGCTCCACTAACTGTACAAATTTTTCCGTCTAATGGTTCTTTACCTTCCATCTCAAGCATAGTTTGTGTAAAATAAACAACACCAAAACCAGTAGCTTGTGGTCTCATAAATGAACCACCAAAGATGTAAGGCTTACCAGTCAATACACCCTCATAAGATGAAGTTATTTTTTTATACGCTCCAAATAAATAACCGATTTCGCGACTACCAACACCAATATCACCAGCAGGAATATCTATACGAGGTCCGATATACTTATGAAGTTCTGTCATAAAAGATGAACAAAATTTCATAACTTCAAAATCACTTTTACCTTTTGGGTCAAAATCACTACCACCTTTAGCCCCACCAATAGGTAGCCCAGTGAGTGCATTTTTAAAAATTTGCTCAAATCCTAAAAATTTCAATACTCCTTCATTAACTGTTGGATGAAAACGCAAACCACCTTTATATGGTCCAAGTGCATTATTAAACTGAATTCTATAGCCAATATTTACTTGAATCTCATTCTTATCATTTAACCATGTTACTTTAAATTTAATTATTCTATCTGGAACAACAAGCCTTTCTAAAATCGAATATTTTGCATATCTTTCATCAGATTCTAAAAGAGGTGCTATAGAATAAATAACCTCCTCCATCGCCTGATAAAAAACTTTATTTTCATCACAATTTTCATTTTCAAATTTTTTAATTTTATTTATTGCTATACTCAACTCAAAACCTTATTTTTTGTTGCTTTATTGTAGCTATTTTTTAGTTAAATAATGCTTTTTAGTATTTCGCTTAAAATAATTACAATATAAACTGTTATAATATTATAAACATATTTCTAATAGGATATTTAAGTGATTACATATACAGTTTTACATACTATACACATATTTTCTGTCTTTATATATGGTGGGTTTTTATTTGTCGATATATTATTTTTGAGTAAAATGAAACAAAGTTTAGATGAAGATGAGTCAAAAAAAGCTCGTGAAGCTATTATGATTCATGTAAGAAAAGTAGTGCCATATTCTTTGATGGTAGCGGTGGCTTCAGGAATCTATCTTTTTATGCAAACTTTTGGTCAAATAGGTGCAGACGGTTTTACTTATTTTCAAACCGTTTTAAGTATAAAAGCGTTCTTAGGATTATGGCTTGGACTTCGTGGAGTAAATCAAAAACTATTTGGCATACAACCATGGGTATTTAAAAGTCATTTTTTTCCATTTTCTCTAGTTGTTATAATTATACTGTTATCCCAATTTATGTATATTTAACATAAATATGACAATTTGCCATATTTTTAAACTTAAATATTTCAAACTAGTATAATTGCTTAATTGTTAAAAATTAAGGTAGCTTTATGTCTAAGAAAAAGATTTTATTTGAATGTCAACACTGCGGTCTAAGCACTCCAAAATGGATGGGAAAATGCACCAATTGTGGAGCATGGGACTCACTAATAGAGCTAAATGAACATCAACAAGATGTAGTAAAAAAAACAAAATCTACAACTTCTCAACCATCAAAAGCTATTAGTATTAACGAAATTAAAGAAGAGATGGTATCTAGATTTAGTTCTCAAGATGCAGAATTGGACAATGTGTTAGGTGGGGGGATAGTTCCAGGATCTTTAACGCTAATTGGAGGAAGTCCAGGTGTTGGAAAATCAACCCTACTCTTAAAAGTTGGTGGCGATATTGCAAAAAGTGATAAAAATGTACTTTATGTAACAGGGGAAGAATCAACAAGTCAAATAAAAATCAGAGCAAATAGGCTAAACGCTAATAGTGATAATTTATATCTACTTAGTGAGATAAAACTAGAAGAGGTATTAATAGAACTAGAGCATCGCCACTATGATTTTTTAATCATCGATTCTATCCAAACTATATACTCAGAAAATATAACTTCAGCACCCGGTTCAGTTACCCAAGTTAGACAGATTACATTTGAGCTTATGCGAGTAGCTAAAGAGAGAGATCTTTCTATATTTATTATTGGGCATATTACAAAAGAGGGTTCTATTGCTGGTCCTAGGGTACTAGAGCACATGGTTGATACTGTACTTTATTTTGAGGGAGATTCATCTCAAGAACTTCGAATACTTCGAGGTTTTAAAAATCGCTTTGGACCAACAAGCGAAATTGGAGTATTTGAGATGAGAGGTGAGGGTTTAATTCCTGCAACAAATATTGCATCTAGATTTTTCAACCGTGATTCAAAACAGCCAGGCTCCGCACTTACTGTAGTTATGGAGGGTACTCGTCCTATTATTTTAGAAGTACAAGCGCTAGTAAGTCAATCACATACTCCAAACTCTAAAAGACAAGCTACAGGTTTTGATAACAACCGATTAAATATGCTTTTAGCATTACTGGAGCGAAAATTAGAGATTCCACTTTCTGGATATGATGTATTTATAAATATAACTGGTGGTATTAAGATAAATGAAACATCTGCAGATTTAGCAATTTTGGCAGCAATTATAAGTAGTTTTAGAGATCGTGCAATTTCAAAAGAAACAATTTTTTTGGGGGAAGTATCACTTGTTGGGGATGTAAGAGAGGTGTTTGGGTTGGATGTTAGATTAAAAGAAGCAAAAATGCAAAATATATCCAAAGTTCTTTTAGCAAAAAAACCACTAGAAAAAACTAGCATAAAAACTTTTATAGTAGATGAAGTAACAAAACTATTAGAGTGGTACTAAATTTAAAATCGATTTTAATATAAAATGTGTATAATGTGTTAATTAAATATTTTAAAGGTTTTAGATGATTGATGCTGAATACAGAAGCGAAGAAAGATTCGCTAAATTATCACTTGCTTATGAGGGTGATGAAGAAAAAAGCAAAGTAGATAAATGTGTTGAGAAGATAATAGCACAACACAGAATTAAACCTGAACTATATACATGTTGCATCTCTAATAACAAAGAAGTTTTAGTTATTGAATACCATGATGATACGAACCGTGAATCTGGTGTAATTTTTGAAGAGATAATGAAAGAGTTAGATATAAAATGTTGCGATTGATAAAAATAATTTCATAGAGACCGATATACTGATAAATAAACTAAGGAAGATGTAATGGCTGAAGAAGAGAAAAAAGAAAATAAAGAACAGCAAGAAGGTGGTGAAAAAAAATCTAAAATGCTAATGATTATTATTATTGGTGTATTGATTTTTATTATTATCATTGGTGCTGTTATTGCTATACTTTTAATGGGTGGAGACAATGAACAAAATATTTCAAATCAGTCACCTCAGGCAATGGAATCTTCAACTACCAAAAAAATGAGAAGAACATCTTCAGCCCTTGAAGGTTCAAGAAAATTAAGCGAAATAGGAATACTATATCCCTTGGATACATTTACAGTAAATCTTAAAAGTGATTCAGGTAGAAGATATCTAAAAGCTACTATGTCTTTAGAGTTAAGTGGTGACGAATTAAGCTTAGAGTTAGATGCAAAGGCACCTGTTTTAAGAGATAGAATTATTAGGATATTATCATCAAAAACTCTCGAAGAAATATCTTCTAAAAAAGGTAAGCAAAAAGTTTCTGACCAAATAATAGATACTTTAAATGCTATTATCTCAGATGGCCATGTACAAGGTATCTATTTTACTGAATTTGTTATTCAGTAGATGATAGGTATTGACCTTGTTAAAATTTCACGCATAGAGCGCTTAATCAAGCGCTTTGGTGATAAAGCACTTCAAAAATTTCTCTCTAAAAATGAAATTTCTTTAATCAAAAATCATAAAACTGCAGCTGGTTTTTGGGCAACGAAAGAAGCATGTTCAAAAGCTTTGGGTGTTGGGATAGGTAAAGAGTGTAGCTTTTTTGATATAACAATATCAAAAACAACAAAAGGGGCACCACTATTGAAATTATCTCAAAAATTAATGAGTGATTTCAATATTAAAAATATGAGCGTATCTATTACTCACGATGGAGAATATGCTATAGCAGTAGTAGCAATCGAGACGTTTTAACCACCAGCAACAAAGTCAAGTAGCTCTAACTTATCATTATCTTTTAAAATATATGTTGACCAACTATTTTGTTTTACTATCTCCATATTTACAGCTGCTGCCATAACTTTACCATCTAAAGAGAGTTCATTTAATATATTTTGAAGTGTCATTGCCTCTTCAAATTCTCTTGATTCACCATTTATTATTAATTTCATATTTATTCTTTTTTTTTAGAGATTATATCATTATTATTTCACTATATACTAATGAGACTAATATATAACATACAAAATTACTATTTAATTCAGACGTTTTTAATATTTAAAATACGATAATATTAATATATAGACGATTAGGAGACACAATGAGCAAACATGAAGAGAAAATAAAAAAGTTATTTCAACATCCAATATCTGGAAATATTAATACTACAAGGTTAATTCATGCGCTTGAGCATTTTGGTGCTAAAGTAGATATGAGCAAGAAACATCGTGCGCTAATCCATATAAATGGTAAGGAGCATTCGTTGACGTTATCACATAGGAATGAACTCTCAAAAGATTCTATAGTTAAGCTTCGTCATTTTCTCCAAGAGGTAGATTTAACTCCAGATAAACTATAAAAGTATATTTTTGTAATGAAAACTAAAATATTTTTACTAGAAGATGATTTAACATTATGTGAGACTATAGTTGATTTTTTAGAAGATAATGATTTTGAGGTGGTAACAGCTTATGATGGAGAAGAAGCTTCAGATATCATCTATGAGCAAACATTTGATTTATTTTTACTTGATGTAAATGTTCCACGCATTAATGGCTTTGAGCTTTTAAAACAAAAGCGTGAAGATGGTGTTAAAACTCCAGCTATCTACATCACATCACTAAACTCGATAGATTCGCTTGAAGATGGCTATAAAAGCGGTTGTGATGATTATATTAGAAAGCCATTCATTTTAAAAGAGCTTCTTTTTAGGATAAAGACCATTATAAAAAGAAATTTTTTTCATGAAAGTAATGCTAAAATTAAAATAGATGAAAATATAGAGTACGATACAGAATTAAATCTACTATTTGTAAATTCTAAACAAATTCAACTAAACACAAAAACATCACTACTTTTGAAACTTTTTTTACAAAACCAAGAAGAAGTTATTTCACATGAGAGAATTTATGATACTCTATGGAGCTACGAAGAGAGTGCTAGTGAGAATGCCTTAAGAACCTACATAAAAAATCTTAGAAAAATTATAGGAAAGGAAAAAATTGTTAGCATCAAAAAAATTGGGTACAGATTTTCATCAAAGTGAAAAGCAAACTTTATTTAGATTCTCTGCTCTATATATTTTACTAACAATTATCATAATATCAGTTTTTTCTTTTATCTATTTTGAACTTCAAAAAGATTTAATGCTCCAGCAACAAAAATCAACTTTGCAAAAATACTCTAAAGAACTTATTGAAAACCTAAAACAACTACACAAAAATTTTGATAAAACACAAATTTATCCAAGAAGCGATAAGTTTGAATCTGCAATTTTTGATAATGAAAAAAAGCTAATTTTTTCAACAACAAAAACTAAGTTGAGGCTAGATAAGATTTTGTATCTTGAAAATGAGACAATTCATCTAGTTAATATACCAGAGTCTTACTATCTTGGTGCCAGATATATAATAGTAAAAGTAAAAGATGATAAACAATGGTTAGAACAAACTAAAAAAGAGATTATTATTTTTGGGATTATAACATTTTTATTTATGTTGACAATAGGCTATATTCTGCTTCGATTATTTTTAAAGCCTATGCGCGATGCTATCACTTTACTAGATGAGTTCATAAAAGACACTACCCATGAGTTAAATACCCCTGTAAGCACCATAGTATCAAACATAGAGATGATAGATAGGTCATCTCTTGATGAAAAATTATTAAAAAAGATAGACAGGATAGATATAGGTGCAAAAACAATATCTAATATCTACCAAGACTTAACCTACTTAACACTTGGTAATAAGATAATATCTAATAATGAAGATATAGATATAGAACAATTGGTTTTAGAGAGAGTACAATATTTTACTTCCTTAGCTCTTGCAAAAAAAATAAAGATCTGCACAAATATTATACAAAATACGATTTTATATGCAGATAAATTCAAAATCTCAAAACTTTTAGATAACTTGCTATCAAATGCTATCAAATACAATAAAGTTGGCGGAGAGATTGTAGTTAGTGTAGAAAATAAAAAAATTAGTGTAGAAGACACAGGGATAGGTATAGCAAAAGATAATATCTCTAAAATTCAAGAGAGATATAAAAGATGCAATAAGAGCAGTGGTGGTTTTGGGATTGGACTCAATATAGTTTCTACAATAGCAAAAGAGTATAATTTAAAAATAGATATAACCTCTAAAGAAAATATCGGTACAAAAGTGAGTATCTCATGGTAAAAAAAACAGTTTTAATTTTTAGTCTTATGTTTTGTTTTGCAAATGCAACTGTATATGAAGACAATTGTATTAAGTGCCATAAACAATTTACACCAAGTATAGATAAATATTTTTATAAATATCTTCTTATATATAGCAGTGAAACAGATATGAAAAATGCGATTATTAGTTATTTGAAATATCCAGCTAAAGAGACTAGTGTTATGTCAGATGCATATATAGATAAATTTGGTATAAAGGAAAAAAGTAAACTTAATGAGAATGAGATAAAACAAGCTGTTGATGTTTACTGGGAAAAATATAAAGTTTTTGGAAAATTAAAATAGTGAAATTTTCATTACACAATTGCTTCACAATTAATTGTTAAACTAGCTCCATCAAAACAAGGAGTTTCAAATGAAAACTACATTAACAACAACATTAAAATCTTTAGTTTTAGCAGGTGCTATTTTATCTTCATCAACATTATTAGCTAATGGTGCTGCGCTTTATAAAAATTGTGCAGGATGTCATGGTGCTAATGGTGAAAAAGTTGCTCTTGGAAAAGGAAAAGTTATTGCTGATATGAGTGAAGATGAGTTAAATAAATCTATGAATGGTTATTTAGATGGAACATATGGTGGTCCCATGAAAGGTCTTATGAAAGGGCAATTAGTAAAACTTTCAAAAGATGATATCAGCGCACTATCTACTCACATAGTTTCGTTAAAAAAATAATTTGTAGTTGAGAAGTTAAACAAGTGGTGGGTTCGCCGTGACTCGAACACGGGACCACTCCGTTATGAGCGGAGGGCTCTAACCAACTGAGCTACGAACCCACTTTGTAGGGCGAAATTATAGCGAGTAGCAACTTAACTTTTCTTTACATCCTTAGCACTATAGTTTCTATCTGCTATACTTTCTAAAAATACTGTCGCGTATGAGCCTTTTGGCAGGGTAAAAGAAAGATTTAACATTGTTTGTTTTTTGATATATTTGCACTCTATATCTTGTGGATAAATGAGCGCTTCTCTTCTATAACCCTTTGCTTGTAAAAATTCATCATCATATTTTTTCTCTATCTCTAGTGCATCGTCTCTTGAGCGAAAAGTGTCACGACCACACAAAAGTCCAGTTGGAACAAGTTTTTTTGATTCAAAATCTTTTGTAGGTTTAATTTTTGGAGTTACTAATTTACCATCTTTAGCGAGATAAATATCTCCATCTAAAATCAAATATTTTCCATCATTTTCTTTACGAGACAGTTCCACTCTTTCACGAAGCCAATTATTAAAAAACTCACTTTGATAAATTGATATTAAAAAGTTTTTTACTTTAGGATCCTCTATAAATATCTCTCCACTAAGCATATCTTTAGCTTGTTTAAAACTGTCACTATCGCGACCAAATCGTTGATATCCAAAATAATTTGGTAGACCATTTTTAGAAATTTTTCTAGCACATTTCTCAAGTCTGCCAGCGTCAATATTATCTAATTCAAAAAGGTTAATACTAAATCTGTTTCCTGCTAAGTCCCCCATTCTTATAGATTTAGAATGTCTAGTTATATCCATAATCTTAATCTGTCTATGTCTAAACTGCTTCATCATTTTTTCATAAGAAGATTCTACTGATATATATTGTGTAGTTGTTGCGTGCTTATCTTTTAAACCTGCATAACCTATCTTTTGAGCAGGAATTCCAAGGTACTCAGAAAATACAGCTATCATATCCCAAGTTGTCATCTCAACTTTTTTTACATGAAGAATTAAGAAATTCCCCTTCCCTTTAAATTCAATATTAGGAACTTCATCAACTATAAAATCATCCTTATTTTGGTAAAATTTAAACCTAATATCGCCTACGCTATCTAAATATTCTCTTTTTCTCATAATGCTAAAATCTTTAATTGTTTTGAAGCGATTGCTATATCTTTTTTAATCGCTTGTTTCAATTCAGGTAATGAATCGAATTTTTTATTATCTCGTATAAAAGAGATAAAACTAATACTTGCTTTTTGTGTACATACTATTTCGCCATCAAGAATATGCGATTCAATAGCAAAACTTCCATCAGTACTTACTCGATGACCTACAAATGAAACTGAGGGGTGGTAATGTTCTTCATTATCGATTCGTGTTAAAGTCACATATACACCCTCTCTTGGTGTTAAAAACCCAGATGCTGAGATATTAATAGTAGCAACAAGCTCTTTTTTACCAATCCCTTGCCCTTTTTGTATTAAACCTCTAATAGTATAGTTATGACCCAAGAATGCATTAGCACCTTTTATATCGCCTATTGTAAGTTTAGCACGAATTTTATGGGAATGGATAGAATCTCCATCTAAGGATACCTCATCAACCACTTTAACTTCTCCATCAAAAAGTGTTTTCAAATCATTAAAATCATATTTACGATTTTTTCCAAAATGAAAATCATATCCAACTACGATTTTTTCAAGTTTATTAAATTTGTTTTTTAAAAATTCAATAAACTCTTTAGCATCTAAATGACGAATATCCTCTAGCTTTAAATATAAAACAGGATACGAAGTAAAATATCCACGCTCTTGTTTTGGAGTTAAGTTTGCATAACCTGTTTCTATAACCACTATACACCCATCTTCTGCAAGTTCATTAAAAAGGTGTTGATGTCCTATATGCATACCATCAAAACCACCAATTGCTATTGCAGTTACATCACATCTATCCAAAGAACTAGCCTCTGTCTCTTTATTTTCAAACTTTGGCACTGTTTTTGGTTTTTTCATTAATAACTCTCTCCTCTTTACTCATATTTCTATTGTACTCTATTTTAAAGCAGTATAAAAAAATTAATTCAACTCTTCGTAAATAATTTTGGCTATAATACGATTAATTTAACAAAGTGACAAAACTATGAACTTCGAGCCCTATCCATTTGAAAAATTAAACACTTTACTTAAAGACATTATACCAAATAAAGACTATGCACCATATGTTTTGACAATTGGTGAGCCACAATTTGAAACACCTGATTTTATACAACAAGCATTAAAAGACAACACTAATCTACTTCAAAAATACCCAAAAACTACTGGAGAGATGCATTTAAGAGAAGCTCAGAGAGGTTTTTTTAAAAAACGCTTTGGAGTTGAGTTAAGTGATACCCAAATAATTCCTACCTTTGGAACTCGTGAAGTATTATTTAACTTCCCTCAATTTTTGCTTTTTGATGTAAAAGAACCAACTATCGCTTTTACAAACCCTTTTTATCAAATTTATGAAGGTGCTGCGATTGCAACTCGTTGTAAAATTATACATCTAAACCTAGATGAAACTAATAATTTTAAGCCAACTATAGATGAGCAACAATTAACAAAATGCGATTTAGTAATATTAAACTTTCCAAATAACCCAACAACAGCAACATTAAGTTTAAGCGAGCTTGGAGAGTGGGTATATTTAGCTTTAAAACATGATTTTGTTCTTCTAAATGATGAATGTTATAGCGAAATATATACAGATAGACCTATCGCGTCTCTACTTGAAGCAGCTGTACATGTTGGAAATAAAAATTTTAAAAATTTACTTGTTATAAACTCAATCTCAAAACGCTCATCGTGCCCAGGACTTAGAAGTGGTTTTATTGCAGGTGATGAAAACATATTAAAACAATACATGAAATACCGTACTTATATTGGATGTGCATCCCCTCTTCCACTTCAAAGTGCAGCAGCAGTTGCTTGGAGTGATGAAAAACATGTAGCTACCTCTCGTGAAATATATAAAAATAATTTTATAATAGCAAAAGAAATTCTTGGTATTAAGATTCCAGAGGCTACTTTTTATGTTTGGTTAAAAGTAAATAATGCAATAGAGTTTACTAAAAAATTATACAAAAACTATAATGTCAAAGTTTTACCAGGTGAATATTTAGCTCGCAAAGATACAAATGGAGATAACCCTGGTATTGGATATATCCGTATTGCATTAGTAGAAAATGAGGAAAAAACAAGAGATGCATTAATGAGAATAAAGGAGTGCTTAGATGGATAAAGAAGAATTAAAATCAAAAATACTACAAGCTCAACAAAACTCAGATATAGCATTACTATATGTACTAGAGCAAAATGCCCATGAAGTTCTTGATGAAAAAACACTACAAAGTTATTATACAAATATTTTAGATTTAGCTCTACAGAGACTTACAGATACGCTTGAAAATCATATAAAGATGGATATGAACGAAGTTCAAGATTTTGCAACCCTTCGTGCACTTTATGAATATGCTATCGAGCATTATAGTGCTGGTGAAATATCTGATGCTTGTGCACTTTTTGAAGTTTTAAGCGGACTTAGTAATGATGAAAAATTCTCCAAAGCTCTTAGACTTCATACTATTGCATCTAAAGAAAAAATAAGCTTGGATGATTTTATTGCTAACATTGCAGATATTGAAACCACTCAAAAATGTGGAACTTTTTATATCAGTGAGTTTACAAAAAAGGCACAAAAATTGCTTGATAATTCCAAAGATAATGGAAAATCAAAATGATTTACTTTCTCGCCAAAGGCGAAGCTTTAGTGACTGAATATACTTTGGATTTATTCAAAGTATATGAGAAAAAGGACAAGTAGTAGATGAAGATACATTTTATTGGAATTGGTGGTATAGGGATTTCTGGTTTAGCTCAATTTATGTGCTTTAATGGTCATGAAGTTAGTGGTTCAGATATTTCTGATACATTAATCACTAAAAAACTCCGTAAAATGGGAATATGTATCACAGTTGGACACACTACCAAAGCTATAACTGACCAAGATTTAGTTGTCCATTCAGCTATCATAGGTCATGATAATCCAGAAATAATAGCAGCAAAAGGAAAAGGCATTAAAGTATTAGCGCGTCGTGAAGCACTCTCTCAAATCTTAGCTGATAAAAAAGTTTACTCTGTAGCTGGAGCTCATGGAAAAAGCACAACTACTGCAATTTTAACTTCAATCATGTGTGGTTCAGCAATTATTGGTGCTGAATCAAAAGCTTTTGGCTCAAACGTCCGCTACAATGAAAAAACAGATGTTTTACTATTTGAAGCAGATGAAAGTGATGGAAGTTTTGTAAATTCAAATCCATATTGTGCTATTGTGATCAATGCTGAACCTGAACATATGGAATATTATGATTATAATATTGACAGATTTTATGATTCATATCGCACATTTATAAATTCTGCAACATGTAGGGTACTAAATGCCGAAGACCCATTTTTAAGTACGCTCATTGATGAGATTGATGCTAACTGGTTATATCCGAGTAAAGATATTACAAATATTGAGTATATGCTCAAAGGCGATGAACCACATACAAAATTTACTCTAAAAAATATGGGTTCATTTGAGGTATGGGGTTTTGGAAAACATATAGCACTTGATGCAAGTTTAGCTATTATTGCAGCTAGTAAAACTATGGAAATATCACAAATAAGAAAAAATATATTAGATTTCAAAGGTATTAAAAAGCGTTTTGATATTGTTGGTACTGATAAAAATAAAGTTATCATTGATGATTATGGACATCATCCAACTGAGATTAAAGCTACATTTGAATCTGTTAAAGAGTATGCGCACCTTAAAGGCATAGAAAATATAACAGCTATTTGGCAACCACATAAGTATTCTCGTACTATTGATAATTTAGAAGAATTTATAAAATGTTTTAAAGGTGCAAAAGAGTTAATTATACTTCCTGTTTGGGCTGCTGGCGAAGCAACTCGTGAGATAGATTTTGCTGAAAAATTCAAAGAATACAACCTTACTATTGCAGATAAAATCATACGCTCAAACAACGAGATAACTGTTGTAAAAGATAAAGAAAATTTAAAAACTATTGATGATGGTATTATTATTGGCTTTGGTGCTGGTGATATCACCTATCAAATGAGAGGCATAGCTTAACTCAAATGCCAAATATTGTATCAAAAAAAATAATCATCTTTAGCGGTGCTGGTATTAGTGCTGAATCTGGAATTAAAACATTTCGTGATTCAGATGGACTATGGGAAAACTACAAAATAGAGGACATTTGTAATCAATACACTTGGGAGCAAAACTATGACACAGTTCATGAGTTTTATAACCAAAGGAGATTACAATTAGCAGATGTAAAACCAAACTATGCTCATGAAATAGTAGCTAGTATAAAAGAAAAATATCAAGACGACTGCATCATAATAACTCAAAATGTAGATGATATGTTTGAGAGAGCTGGGTGTAAAGATGTTATCCATCTACATGGAGAACTAACCAAGATGGAGTGTATGGCATGTGGAGATATATTTAGCATTGGATATAAAGAGTTTAAAAATACTGATACCTGTCCAAAATGTTCTCATACAAAAATAAAACCTTTTATAGTTTTCTTTGGTGGATCAGCGCCATATTATGCAAATATGTATAGTGCATTTGAACACTTACAAAATGAAGATTCAATCGTTGTTGTGATAGGAACTTTAGGTAATGTCATACAAATTAGTGCGAATTTGGAGCTGGTAGAGTGTTATAAAATACTAAATAATCTTGAAATATCTCCCTACATAGATGAATCACAATTTGATAAAGTATATTACGAAGAAGCTACAACTGCATGTGACAAAATAGAATTTGATATTAGTGAATTTTGGCTATAATTCTAAGTATAAATATACATTATTAAAAGGTTTTTAAATTGGCATATATCATAGGACTTATAGTTGTAGGACTTTTCTTTTTAGTTCTAAACTACTTTACAAAATTTACTCGCTCTCAAAAAATAATCATCTCAGCAGTTTTCTTTGGCATTATCATAATGGCAATATTATTTAATTCATACAGCGAAAATAAAGATCAACAAACCTTAGATATTGCTATGAAATTTAATCAAGGTAAGACTATAAAATGCGATGGAGTTGATGTAAACTCATCACTTTATGAGTTAAGTACTGGCACCTACACTTTTATAGGTATAGAAAATACTCCAAATTTTGGGAAGATGATTAGCGCTTCCACATGCAAATAATATCTCAACTTGATTTAAGTGAGCATATAGAACTATTTAAAAGCTTTTTTTCAAGAAACACCTCTCTTTTTATGGAGGGTGATCAAAATCTACATTTTAACTATATTAAAGCACTTGATAAGCTAGAATTTAAAGCTCCACCAAAAGTCTCTGATTTTAATACTATAAAATCTCACTTAAAGAAAAAAGGTATCCTTAATTTTGAGCAAATTTTTGAAATTGTTAAAATTGTAAGATATTTTAGATATTTTAAAAATCGTGATATAGATGGACTTATCGGTGAATGGATGAATAAATTTATCTTCGATGAAAGATTTTTAGAGATTGAAAAATACTTTACTCATGATGGGAAATTTGAAGAAAACCTTGATGAAAACTTATTTGAACTTTCACAAAGAATTAGTGAGCAAAAATCAAATATTTCATCATCTCTAAAAAGATTAACAGCCTCACAAAAGCTATCCTCTTACCTTATAGATACTCAACTTCACTTGATAAATGATGAAGACTGTTTGTTGGTTCGTGGTGGTTTTAACCATGTATTAAAAGGTAGCGTAGTTGGAAGAAGTTCTAGTGGTGGTTTTTTTGTAACACCAGATAGCATTATGAAAGCTAAAGAAAAAATTCGCTTTATAAATCAAGAGCGTGAAGCTATTTTTTATACTTATGTTAAAAAATTTTCATCTACACTTGGAGAACTTCAATCATTTATTAATTTTATTGACAAAGAGTTTACTCGTTTTGATAACTATCAAGCTAGAGTTTTATTTGCCAAAAGTAAAAGTTTACAAATAGTAAAATCTAAAAATAACAATAAAATAGTTTTAAATGGTTTTATCCACCCTGCTCTTCATCATCCAAAACCAATTGATGTTGATTTTTCAAAAAATATTTTAATGGTTACTGGTGTTAATGCTGGTGGTAAAACAATGCTTTTAAAATCAATACTCGCATCTGCTTTTATGGCTAAATATATTATACCGATGAAGCTAAATGAGCAAAAATCACATATTGGGACATTTAAAAATATTTTATCTATTATAGATGACCCACAAAATGTAAAAAACGACATCTCTACTTTTGCTGGTCGTATGCAAGAGTTCTCAAAAATTTTTACACAAAAACAAGCACTCATTGGTGTCGATGAGATAGAACTAGGGACTGACAGTGATGAAGCGGCAGCTCTATTTAAAGTGATACTTGATGACTTGATAAAAAGAGGTCAAAAAGTGGTAGTTACTACTCACCATAAAAGATTAGCTGCTCTTATGGCTGATCGTGATGATGTTGAGCTAATGGCTGCAATATATGATGAAGCAGCTAGGAAGCCAACCTATGAGTTCATGCAAGGCATAATCGGTAAGAGTTACGCATTTGAGACTGCAAGTCGTTATGGTATAGCTTCTTGTCTTGTTAATGAAGCTAAAAGTGTTTATGGTGATAACTCTGAAAAATTAAACTTGCTTATAGAGAGAAGTTCTCAACTAGAGCGTGAATTAAAACAAAAGCATAAAAAAGCTGATGATAAACTTCAAAAATTACAAACGAAAGAAAAAGAGCTAAAGGCGTTACGCGAAAACCTTTTTAAAGAGCTTGATGAACAAAAAGCAGCACTCAAAAATTCTTATGCAGTTGCGATAAATGAAGCAAAAATAGCAGCAAAAGCTGGAGATACAAAAGCTATTCATCGTGCTATGAATAAAGCAAACAACAAACTTCCTGATGGTAAAAAACAAGAGATAAAAAGAGAGGTAGAGTTCAAAGTTGGCGATGATGTTAAATACCATACTCAAAAAGGCACTATCAGAGCACTTAAAGCAAACAAAGAAGCTATACTAGAGATAAATGGTATTACCGTTAGAGTAAAAACTTCACACTTAAAGCCTACAAAGATTATAATACCTAAAACACAAGTAAATGTTAATATAAATGTTGAGAAAAAAGCTGGATTAAAATGTGATCTTCATGGTATGAGAGCGGATGAAGCTACTGAAGTTTTAGATAAATTTTTATCAGATGCGCTCATAAATGGTTGGGATGAAGTTATTGTTTATCATGGGATTGGTACAGGCAAATTAAGTTACGCTGTAAAAAATTTCCTCAAAGCTCATCCAAGAGTAAAAAGCTTTGATGATGCACCACAACACCTTGGTGGTTTTGGTGCAAAAATAGTGTATTTATAATATTTAAATTTTAGCGTAATTAACACCAACACAAGCATCTAGTTCTGATAACTCTTTTAGTGCAGCTTCACTTACAGCATCATCAACTAAAATTACGGCTAAAGCTTCTGATTTATCATTTCTAGCAAGTGAAAAAACTGATATATTTATGTTATATTTTGCTAATGTAGCGCCTACACTTCCAATAACACCAGGTACATCAGTGTTTTTAAACATAATCATATCCCCGCCAAGTGCTACCTCAATATCAAAACCATCTATAGCAACTATACGATGAACATTATCATCAAAAATAGTAGCTGAAATAGTAGTAGTCCCCTCACTAGTTGTAAGTTTTATGGTGATAAGGTTTTTATATACAGAAGAATCTCCACAAGACTCAACCTCTATGTTGATTCCTTTTTCTTTTGCAACAAATTCAGCATTGACATAGTTAATAGTATCACTTGAATTTTGACTCATTGCACCAACAGCGACAAAAGTTGAAAGACTTTCTACATACTTAGCAATCTCACCATATCCACTTACTTTGATAGATATAATTTGACTTTTATTAATTTGAGATTCCAAGAAACCAATTTTTTGTCCCATCTCTAAAAATGGTTTAACAAATGATGGAATTTTGCTTTCATCTATTGGTAAATTCATAGCATGTGGATATGCGATACCTTTAGCAGCTTCTATAGCATTTGTAGCTGCTTGAATACCAATATTGTATTGAGATTCAAATGTATTCGCACCCAAGTGAGGAGATACTGTTATATTATCAAGCTCTAAAAGTGGGTGATCTGTTGCTGGTTCTTTGATAAATACATCAATTCCAGCAAAACGAATTTTTTCACTTTTAAGATTCTTATAAAGAGCATCTTCATTATAAAGACCACCACGGGCACAGTTAATTAACACTACTCCATCTTTCATCTTTGCTATCTCTGCTTCATCGATCATATTTAAAGTTTCTTGATTTTTTGGCGTGTGGATAGTTATTATGTCACATCCTAATATATCTTCAAAATTTTTAGTATATGTCATATCTAAATCAGTAACTTTTGATGGATGAATATATGGGTCATAAGCTATAATATCCATCTCAAAAGCTTTTGCGCGTTTTGCTACACGAGAGCCAATATTACCAAATCCAATAATGCCAAGTTTTTTACCTTTTAACTCATGTCCATACCATTTCTCACGCTTCCAAACTCTATCAGTTTTAAGGTGGTTATGCGAATATGGAAACATCCTCATACATGAAAGCATATGAGTCATAGTCAGTTCAACTGCAGCAATTGTGTTAGCAGTTGGTACATTCATAACGATAATTCCCTCTTTAGAGCATCCTGGAATATCTACATTATCAACACCAACACCTGCGCGAACGATTGCTTTCATATTTTTTGCATGTTTAATAAAATTAGCATCAACATTTGTTGAACTTCTTGTTATTGCTACATCAGCAGTTGGAATGATTTCTTCAACTAACTCTTTTTTATCAATATCTGCTGCAAATACATAATTAATATTTTCATCATCTTGAAGCATTTTTAATCCAGCTTCATGGATATGGTCACATACTACTACTGTATATTTTGACATCAATCAATCCTCTTTATATAGCGTAACTTTTGCTATAATTTGGTAATTTTTTAATACTCTGACTAAAGAGTTTAATTTGTTTTTATCATTGGAATATATATCTAATTCTACACCATTTTTATCTCGTTTTAGATAATATTTTAATTTATGTTGGTCTAGTTCTTCTTTTAAACAAAATAACTGATATGGATCAATTAAAGAAGCAGATAATTTATATGTTATTTTAGGATGGATTTTTTCATCTAATGAAGTTTGAATATAAACTTCATTAACTGGATAAAAATATCCCAATCTTTCAGTTTTAGAAAAATGATTTAACCAAACCACTTTTTCAGTTTTTGGAGACACAGAAGTTTTTAATGCAAGTGGCTCTAAATTTTTAATTTTTTCAGAAGAGTTAATATCGAATAAAAAAAGTATAATAAAAATGGCAACCCCAATCCCTATGATAGGAGTAAGCCATTTTAAAATAATATGCATTTTACTTAAATTTATCTTTTATTAAATCACCTAAAGAGTGTGATTCATTATCATTTATCTCTTCAAGCATAACTTGATTTTTAATATAGTCTAATTTCTTAACAGATAATCGGATACGATCACGTCTTGTATCGATAACAGCAATAGCAGCTTCAATTTCTTGACCAGCTTCTAGCTCTTCTTTAATTAATGGAGACAAATCTTCATCACGAATAAGTGCATCAACACCATCTTCAAGTGAAATGAATACACCAAAGTCTTTAATATCACGAATAGTTCCAGTTATAGGAGTATTTACTTTATGAGTTTTAGCAAAAGCATCAATTGGTGACTCTAGTAGAGTTTTTCTATTTAAAGATATTTTTTGATCCTCAACATTGATTTTAGCAATTTTAACTTCAATCTCTTCGCCAGACTTTAAAACATCTTTACATTTTGTATTTTTATCCCAAGAGATATCTTGATTATGTAAGAGACCCTCAATACCAGCGATACGAACAAACGCACCAAAATCTGTTAATGATGTAATAGTACCAGTAACTATATCGCCCTCACGGTGATTTTTAATAAATTCATCAAATGGTTTTGGAAGAAGTTTTTTAAGCGATACCCGAAGCTTATGAGTTTTTGAATTAATCTCAATAACTTCAACATCAATCTCCTGCTCAACTTTTAAATAATCATTTGGATTTTTAACATTCTTATCCCAAGAAATTTCAGAAATATGTAAGAAACCTTCAATATCGTTTCCTAAATCAACAAATACACCATAAGCTTCAATATTTGAAACTGTAACAGTGATAGTATCACCCTCGTCTAACTCTGATTCAACTTCTGCCCAAGGATCAGGTTGAACAGCTTTTATAGAAAGCGAAAGATGTCTTTTATCTTTATCATAAGAGATAGCTTTAACAGTTACAATATCGCCCTCTTTATAAAGTTTTGATGGATTAACTGGACCTTTATAAGAGATCTCATTATAGTGAACAAGACCATCAGCTCCACCAACATCAACAAACATACCATATGAAGTGATTTTTTTAATTTCACCCTCTACTATAGTATCTTCTTCCATAAGCTTATCGATTATCTCTTTTTTACGCTTACGCTCTTCGTTAAAAAGCTTACGACGAGAAACTACAATAGAGTTTTCATCTGCATCAACTTTAATAACTTGAGCTTTTATTTTGCGTCCAATTACATCATCAGTATCTTTAAAAGCTGCCAAAGAGCGAGGCATGAAGAAAGAAACAGTATCAGCTTCTACTACATATCCACCACGGTTTTTCTTAGTGATAACACCCTCGATGATTAAGTCTTCAAAATCATCTTTATGAGCTTCAATAAATTTTAAAGTTTTTTCTTGCTCTAAAACTTTTTTATATGAAATTTTAGGACGCTCGTTGTAGTATCCTGTTATCATAACTTTAATTTTATCGCCAAGACCAAAAATTAGCTCACCAGCCTCATTTCTAATCTCATCAAGACTTAAGATACCCTCTGATTTATCACCAACACCAACTAATGCTCTGTTTTCATCAACTTGTAGCTCAACTAATTCACCCTCAACTATGCGGTTACTTGTATTTTGTTTTTTTTCGCTTGCAGCAAACATCTCTGCAAAATTTTCTTCTTCATCAAATGATTCGTTATCGAACGCCATTACCTATCCTCTGTTACATAAAAATTGCGTGATTATACCAAAATAAAGGTTGGTTTGTTATAAAACCATGATTTTTTAGTGAAAAATAGAGAAATTATTATTTTACATTCTTTTGTAGAGCATCTATAACATTTTGGATAATCCAATCTGGAGTGGAAGCACCAGCACTAATGCCACAAAAAAGTTTATTTTTAAACCAACTATAATCTAAATCATTTTCATCTTCTATATGATAACTATCATGACAATTATCATATGATATACTAAATAATTGTTTGGTATTAGATGAGTTTTTACCACCTATAACTAACATTACATCAGCTTTTTTTGATATATTTAAAACAGCTTCTTGATTTTCAAATGTTGCGTTACAAATAGTGTTAAACACCCTAACTTCTTTATGTCTGGGGATAAGATAGTTAGCAATCTCTGTATATTTTTCAACTTTTCTAGTTGTTTGTGCTATTAAAGCTACTTTTTCTTTAAGTTTTACATTTTGTAACTCAATAGTTGATGTTACTACTAATGCTCCATGAGTAGCGTATGATTTAACACCTTTTATCTCAGGATGAGCTTCATCTCCAAATATAACCACACTGTAATCAGCTTCACTCATCTCTTGTGCTATCTCTTGTGGTTTTGTAACATATGGGCATGTTGCATCAACTACATCAACATTATTTTCTTTTAGCTCGGTAAGTTCATGTTTTTGTATTCCATGTGTTCGAACTATTACTTTTTCACCCTCTTTAAATATTTTATGATTATCTGTGAGACCAACTTGATAATCTTTTTCAAGTCTGGCTATCTCTTTTGAGTTATGAATAAGGGGTCCATAAGTAGATGAATTTTTATTTTCTTCAGCGATTTTAATTGCTCGTTTTACACCAAAACAAAAACCATAACTTTGTGCTAATTCAATTATCATATTTTCCCCTATCTTCTTATTTTTCATCAAAATATCGTCATTGTGAGCTTAATTCAGGATCTAGATTCCAAATCAAGTTTGGAATGACGACTTTAAAGTTTGGAAACAATAGTCTTAAAGTTTTAAAATAACTAAAATTTATTTAGAATAACTAAACTTAGTAATTTTACCCAATAATTCAAAAAAGTTTGGAAAAGATGTATTTATGCAATCCAAATCAGTAACTTCCATACCACATCTTAAACCTGCAATTATAAAACTCATTGCAATTCTATGATCACCATCACTATCTACTATTGCACTATTTAAAATCCCACCAGTTACAGTATATCCATCATCATATTGAGTTGTTTTTATCCCACATGCGTTAAGTCCATCAACAACAGTTGAGATTCTATCACTCTCTTTTACGCGAAGTTCTTCAGCATTTTTTATAACACTAGTGCCCTCTGCACATGCCATAGCTATAGAAAGAACTGGAAGTTCATCAATCAACCATGAGATATTGTCTTCAATTGTAATTGCATACAAAGGTGCATATTTAACTGTAATATCACCTATTGGCTCGTACTTATCATCTGTTAAATCATAAGTGATATCTGCACCCATACGTTCTAGAGCTTTAAAAGCTTCTATCCGTGTTGGGTTAAGAGTAATTCCCTCTAACACTACACTTGAGTCATGTGTGATAGCAGCAGCTACGGCAAAGAAAAATGCAGATGAGGGGTCAGCTGGTACACGAATAACTAAAGGTTTAAGTAACCCTTTCATGGGCTTAATCGTAGTTTTAAGTCCATCAACTACTATATCTGCACCCATACCTTTTAACATCCGCTCAGTATGATCTCGTGATAGTTCTGGCTCAGTGTATGAACAAACTCCGTCAGCTCTTAGAGCTGCTAAAATCATGCAAGATTTAACTTGAGCAGATGCAATTTTAGATTCATAATCAAAAGCTTTTAAAGAGGCTCCTCTTATGCTTAGTGGAGCTAAATTTGAATCATCTCGAGCATCAATTATTGCACCAATTTCACGAAGTGGTGTAGTTACTCTTTTCATTGGACGACGACGAAGATATTTATCACCAGTTAAAACAAAATGCCCATTTGCAGAACTTAATAGTCCACAAAAAAGTCTCATACCAGTTCCAGAATTACCGCAATCAAGAATTTCAAAAGGCTCTTTAATGCCATCTGATGATATCTTAATAGTAGTACCATCATCTACAACTTTAGCACCTAGATTTTTAACTATCTCTAAAGAATTTAATGTGTCTTGGGCACGCAAAAAATTAGTGATTTGGCTCTCACCATTAGCTAGCATACTAAACATAGCACTACGATGAGATATTGATTTATCTGGAGCAATATCTGAAATATTTAAACAAAAACTCTTAGCTGAAGATACTATTATTTTACTCATTATTTTCTAAGTCCAATTCCTAATTTAGAATTAACAGCACTTAATATAGTGTCCATTGCTATATTTATATCATCTTCTTGTAATGTTTTTATCTCCGATTGGAGTACAAAACGGATAGAAAGACTCATATTATCACCAAGAGATTCATCACTATATTTATCAACTGGATAAAAACGAACTAAATTATCTACATCTATAGAATCTATCACAGTTTTAACTTCTTCATAACGCATTGATTTAGGCATGATTAAACTTAAATCTTTAAAAGATGCTTGATATTTAGAAATTTTATGCGCCACTTTTAAACCAAATGATAACTTTTCAAAATCCAATTCACACATATATGTAACATCTAAATCATAAGAATTTTCAACACTTGGATGCACACGAAACATTTCTCCAATTATATCTCCATCAACTATAATTTTTGCAGATTGATATTTGTTAGACAAAGAATGAGTTGTTTCGCTTTGAGAAAGCTCAAATTCACCAATAATATCTGATATTTTTTGCACAAATAAAGCAAAATTAATTTTAGATGGTTTTCCGAAGTTACGGATAGAATCTTGTTCTATTGCTCCACTGAACAACATAGACATTTTAACACTTTCTTTACGCTCTTTATCAAAAACAGAGCCAACTTCAAATAGTTTTATAGATGAATATCCATTTTTAGCATTAGATGATGCTGCTTTTAAAAGCCCTGTTAAAAGAGTTGGTCTTAAAGTGTCTAAAGTATTCACAATAGGATTTAAAAGTGCTTTTTCTTCAATCACACAATCAAACCTGTAAGATTTTAGGACTTTTTTCTCATCAAATACAAAATGAATAGATTCAAAAAATCCACTTTGAGCAGCTTTATGTCTATATATTGTGCGTTTTTTGTACCAAATGTAATCCTCTTCTAAACGATTTTCTTCAATAAGTTCAAATGGTTTTGATTCAATATTGTCTATCCCAACTAAACGCACTATCTCTTCAACAATATCTTGCTTATTTTTAATATCATGACGATATCTAGGAACAGATATAACATAGGTGTCCCCTTGTGATTTTGATGTATTAAACCCAAGATTTTGAAGAAGTTTCGTAACTACTGTTTTATCAATATCTGCGCCAATAATATTATCAATCTCATCTTTTGTAATACTTATAATCACCTCTTCATAGTTATCACAAAGCTCAATTACACCACCATATATAGATGAGCTAGAATTCATCTCAACAAGCTTCATGAAATAATCCAAGCCTCGATTTAACTCGGGTTCGCTTCCACGAGATGTTTTATAATAAAGTGATCCAGCTTTTATTTTTGATTCTTGCATCTTCTTTGAGATAATATCTGGTGGAATATAGCTTGCTTCTACTAAAACTATACCATCTTCAAAATTTACAAAAGATTCATCTTCTTGAATAATACCTACGGTTGATGCTTTTTTATTATTTATAGACATAACACAAGCAAAGCCGTGCTTATCTTCTCTTAGTTCTATTTTAGCTACTTGATCATTTTCATTTTTAAAAAAATCATGCTCGTAGGCTCGAAGTATTACACCACTACTATGGGTAACATATAGCATCAACGAAAGTATTGCTGATTTTTTACTTTCATCTATTTGGGCTAGTCTTAATTTTATAACAAATGGCAATATTAATTTATCAATATTAATAGCTTTATATCTAAGGTTTATACCATGACTTTCATCATGAGAAAGATTTAAAATTCTTCCTATCCCAATTCTTTTATCTTCGCTAGTATTGATTATTGTATTTTTAAGTGGACGATTGTATGCAGCACTCAAATCGCGTGCAATACCACGAATACTCAAACAATCACCACGATTGGCAGTCAGCTCTATCTCGATTAAGTCATCTTTAAAAAGTGGATGTTCATTTACATCACTACCAAGTTTAGTATTTTGTACACTCTCATCAATCTCAATAATTCCATCCATAAAATCAGGAAGTCCTATCTCAGTAGCTGAACAAATCATTCCTTCTGATTCAATACCACGAAGTTTTACTGGTTTAATCACTAGAGCACCAGGCATTTTTGCACCAATTGTCGCAACAACTACGGTTAATCCTTCACGGACATTTGAAGCTCCACATACAATTTGACGAACACTTGTACCAATATCTACCTTACATAGATTTAACTTATCAGCGTCTGGATGTTTTTTACACTCTAAAATACGACCAAATATAATCTTACTTGGAATGTCATATGTTTGAAGTCTCTCTACTTCTAAACCAATAGAATTAAAAGTCTTACACAAATCATCTGTAGTAATTCCCTCTAAATCTATCCACTCATTTAGCCAGCTTCTAGTAACTATCATCTAAATTGCTCCAATAGCTTAATATCGCCTTCAAATAATGAACGCAAGTCACCTATTTGATGTATAAGCATGGCAAAACGCTCAACTCCTAAACCAAATGCATATCCACTTACATTTTTATACTTAACTGCTTTAAAAACATTTGGATCAACTATTCCACATCCAAGAACTTCAAGCCAACCAGTATGAGAACATACTCTACAACCATCTCCCTTACAAAAAACGCATGAGATATCTACCTCTGCTGATGGTTCAGTAAAAGGGAAAAATGATGGGCGAAATCTAACTTCAATCTCTCCAAACATATATTTTAAAAAATCTTCTAAAATAAATTTCAAATTAGCAAAGGAAACCTTACCTTCGTCATCAACTAAAAGACCCTCTACTTGATGAAACATTGGAGTATGGGTCAAATCATAATCCCGACGAAATACAGCACCCGGAGCAATCATACGAATTGGAGGTTTTGTTGTCATCATTGTACGAATTTGAACAGGAGAGGTATGGGTACGAAGTAACATCTCATCTTTGAAATAAAAGGTATCTTGCATATCTCTCGCTGGATGGTATTTAGGAAGATTTAAAGCTTCAAAATTATTAAAATCATCCTCTACCATTGCACCAGTTTTTACAGCAAAATTTAGGGATGCAAAATATTCAACAATTCTATCCATTGTTTCCATCACTGGATGCAAAGCACCAGCTTGAGAAGTTGTACTAAAGAGTGAAACATCAAGACCTTCAGCTTTCATGGCAAGTTCTAACTCTTGTGTTTGTAGTGTCATTTTTTTAGATGATAATTCATCCATTAATGAACTCTTATGTGTATTTAACTCTTTTGCTATTTTTGATTTTTCTTCATTTGGTGCACTTTTCATTTTAGCAAACTCAGCAGCTAAAATGCCCTTTTTACCAAATATAGAGATTTTTATCTCTTCAATGCGCTCAACAGTTGTAGCATCATTTATCGCGTCATACCATTCTTTCAATAGTCTCATCCGTATATTAAATTTTAAAAATGATTATACTTAAAAATTAGTTATAAATAGCTTTGTTTGTAATATTATATGCTACAATTTTAGTAATTCAATAATGATTTTCATCATATAAAAGGAAATAAATGTGTTTATTTTGTAAAATAATTAATAAAGAAATTCCATCAGAAGTGGTCTTAGAAAATGAAAATTTTTTAGCTTTTCATGATATCAATCCAAAAGCTCCTGTACATGTTTTAGCAATACCGAAAATACATGTTGATAGCTTTAATGAAGTTGACCCAGAGTTGATGTCATCTATGACTAAATTTATTCAAGAACTTGCAAAAGAGATGAATATTGACAAAGATGGATATAGAGTTATTACAAATGTCGGAAACAATGGCGCTCAAGAGGTGAAACATCTACATTTTCACATAGTTGGTGGAGCTAAACTTAAATGGGGACATTTTAGTGATTCTAATCCAAAAGCTAATATTTAAAATTAAATATGTTTAAACAAGTAATTATTTTAATTTCATTGTTATTTGCAGCTGGAGCTAATGATTTTCAAAAAGAACAAATAAAAGATTTTAATAATTATAAAAAATCTCAAGAAAATACTTTTAGTGATTATAAAAAAGCCCAGATGAAAATTTTTGATGATTATAAAAAAGAGATTAATCTAATTTGGGAGAAGCCAAAACTCTCAACTAAGAAAAGTTGGGTATCTTACTCTAAAAATAAAAAAACAAGATCTGATGTTGATTTTGCAAAAGAGATTATAATTATTGAAACAATTGCTTCATCTCAAGAAGAAGCAAAAAAAAAACTTAAAAATAGCACTTATAAAAACAGTGACAATAGATACTAAATCTGTTGAAGAAACAGACCCGTTAGAGATAAGATTATCAAAAATAAAGACACCATCTAATATTGTTGATGATAAAGTTGATAAACAACCAATTTTATCAACCGTAATATTTGAAGAAACTCCAACAAAACAAAGTGTTGATAAATATATAAATAAAAATATAACTACTAATAAAATAACAATCAAAAAATCAAAAAAAATAAAACATTACAATATATATAGTGTAACTATTAAACTTCCTCATGATACTATGATAAAACGCTCTAAAATTTATTATGAAGAAGTTAAACTAAATGCAAATAAAAGAGAGCTTCCTCTTTCGTTGGTATTTGCAATTATGCACTCTGAAAGTAGCTTTAATCCAAGAGCAAGAAGTCATGTACCTGCGTATGGCTTGATGCAAATTGTACCTAAAAGTGCAGGAAGAGATACTTATAAATTTTTATATAAAAAAGACAAGCTTGTATCTGCTAATTACCTCTATAATAGTAAAAATAATATTAAAATGGGAAGTGCATATCTTCATATTTTATATTACAGATATCTAAAAAAGATTAAAAACCCAGATAGTAGGCTTTATTGTACAATAGCTGCATATAATACAGGTGCTGGAAATGTAGCATATGCTTTTACAGGGACATATAATATGAACAAAGCGGCACCATTAATAAATGCAATGACACCTAAACAGGTTTATAGCAAATTATTGAAAGATTTGAGATTTGATGAGCCTAAACACTATCTTAAAAAAGTAACTTCAAGAATGGCTGGTTACCATAAAGTTTACGGCTCACAATAAACTATGTAGGGCAACCGTTAATTTCACCCATATCTATGTTTGAGCCACCGCCTGAAATCATGTTTTCATTCTCACGGATGAGATTTCCATTATGAATGATAGTGTAAGTGATAGCTGTTGTATCGCGAATAGTATTTATAGTTGAACAATATGTCTCCAATGATGCCATAACCCATCTAGCTGCCATTGTATCATCAGCATCTGAATTAAACTTATATGTGAGATGAAGAGTATTAAATTTCCTAGGGTGGTCTTCGTTTCTAAGCACCTCTGCATCCACTACTAAATCAGTTACAGTTTTACCTTGATTTTTTGGTATTAAAATTAAGTCTGTAGCACTACATGTTACAATTGAAGATAAAAAATATTCAATTGGGCTTATTTTTGGACAGTCTATTATGAAGCTATCTTTCTCGGTTTTTGCTTCAAATCTCATAGCATCTTTATGTGTAATTGTCACTTTCATTAGTATTAATCCTTTAAATAATTTTCAAAATATTTTAGTTGTTCAATGGTTCTTACCGTAGCAGTACCACCAGCTGAAGTTCTTGCATTCATTGAGTTTCTTAAAACTAAAAACTCCATTACATCTTCATTAATTCTCTCATCAATTTTTTTAAGCTCTGCAAACTCTATATCACTTAAATCTATTTTTAACTCTTCACTACGAGCAACAGCATGACCAGTTATAAAATGAGCTTCCCTAAATGCAATGTTACACTTCTCAACTAAATAATCAGCTAAATCTGTAGCGGCAAGATGACCAACAGCACATGCACTCTCCATATTATGGGTTTTTATTTCCATAGTCTTAATGGTTTCTTTTAAAATTTCTAAAGATATTTCAGTAGTTTTTACAGCATCAAAAACACCCTCTTTATCCTCTTGAGTATCTTTATTATATGCTAATGGTAAACCTTTCATAACTGTGAGTAGTCCCATTAAAGAACCATAAACACGACCAGTTTTTCCACGAAGCAACTCTGGAACATCAGGATTTTTCTTTTGTGGCATAATAGAACTACCTGTAGAATATTCATCACTAAGTTCAACAAAACCAAATTCATATGATGACCACATCACTAACTCTTCACTTAAGCGTGAGATATGCATCATCATTGTTGAGATATTAAACAAAATCTCCAAAGCAAAATCTCTATCACTTACAGTATCAAGACAATTAATACTTACACTATCAAATCCTAAAAGTTTCGCTGTCATATCACGGTCTAAATTATGTGGAGTTCCAGCTAGTGCTGCACATCCTAATGGCGATATATTATTTCTTTTATGTGAACTCTCAAACCTTTGAATATCTCTTTTAAACATTGCAAGATATGCACCTAGATGAAAACCAAAATTAGTTGGTTGAGCATGTTGTAAGTGAGTCATCCCTGGAATAAGAGTATCAGTGTGTTTATTAGCTACTACTAAAATCTCTTTCATTAATTTTTTAATTGCTTTAATTATTGTAAGATTTTTCTTTAGAGTCCAACGACGAAAATCAACAGCTACTTGATCATTTCTACTACGGCCAGTATGAAGTTTTTTACCAGCATCACCAATCAAAGCAGTTAATCGTTTTTCAATAGCCATATGTAAATCTTCATCAGAAATATTCCATTCAAATTTGCCAGATTCAATCTCTTTAATAATTTGATTTAAACCATTTGTTATATCTCTTAATTCTTCAGTTGTAATAATTTCTTGTTTAGCAAGCATTGCAGCGTGAGCAAGTGAACCCTCAATATCTTCAATATACAGTTCTCTATCATACATAATTGAAGCATTAAATTCATCTAAAAGACTTGATGCATTGGCACTAAAACGCCCTGACCACATTTTTTCCATAAGTATTCCTTAATTTTATTTCAATCGTATCAGGAGTAATCCTGCTACTAACGATAACTCTGTGTTTACCTCGGCAGTATGCCCATGACACTAGTGTCATAAAATTATGATTAAAGTTTGGTATTTTATCTAAATTAACTAATTTTACAAAGTTAGAGTTGCTTTGTGAGGAGGTGCTTTAATCAAATATTGGTACATTAGCACTATCTTTTGCGTATTCTTTTTGGGTGGTGCAAGTTCAGAGTGATAGTTGGTAGTCATTCTGGGCTTGACACGGAGTCTAGTAATTATTTGTTTTTATTATTTATTTCTAATATAAAATCAAAAACTAGATTCCGTGTCAAGCACGGAATGACGATATAAAAGTCAAATCATCAAAAACTAGATTCCGTGTCAAGCACGGAATGACGATATGCTTATTACCCTTGAGTGCAGTCATTCTGGGCTTGACCCAGAATCTAGTAATTATTAGATACCTGTTTATAATTGATACTTTTTGTAAATATCATCATCTAAATCCCATAATTTTTTTGATTTTAAGCTCTGCACAACACTTTGCGTACATTCTACATCATCTGGCCACTCACGCTCAAATCCATCTAGCA
>JAKISX010000035.1 GCA_021648405.1 Sulfurimonas sp.
ATAAAGATTACTTTTTAGCACTCGTTCATACAATGTATCTATATTTTCTGCCATTAACAAAAATGGTATCAATATAAGAAATATATACCTCATATTCTTGTCCTTTGTATTAAAATATTTTTAGTTTAATTTTGATTGTTATTTAAGATGTTGTAGGGGGGCGTTCTAAAACAGGATTTATATAAAAAGTAAGACTTGCTAGAGTGTTAAAAATTCTTTCGCTATTGCACTTAATTTGTAAGATACTCACCTCTGCTCGTGTCATATCCATAGCAGAATGAATCTGTGCATGGACTATAGAAGTACTTTCTGCTGTGGTTTCTTTAATAATTTCAAAAGATGCTTTATAATTAGTATTTGCATCAACTATCAGAGAGTCGTGTACTACTATGATTGAAAAAGCGAACAGTAAAATCGATAAAATTTTGTTTTTAAATTTTTTCATTCATCTACATGCTACACACAAAAAGACAACCTTAAATAAATGTATAAATAATCTCTTAATATTTCAGGGGTAACATAGGAGGGAAAATCATACATCTATTTTTTTAGTTAGTTTTAATTTCCAGTGTAATTTGCCCCTGTTACTTTACCGTACTCATCTACAAATATATAAAGTGTTTGTTTGTTTTTATCTTTAACTTGATTATTATTATAACTTACTACCCACTCATCTTTAGAGTTAAATTTCTTTTTTTTCATATTAGAAATAGAAACATTTAACCAATTTTCATTAATTTTTTTGTTTTTGATTAGATTTGCTAGTTTTTGATTTGCAGTTTTTTCAATAACAGACTTACTTACCTCTTTTTGCGCTTTAGTATGCCCATGATCATGTCCGTCATCATGAGAATGACCGCTACCCGCGTATAGTGTAGTTAAGCTTAGTGCTAATGTTACAACTGTTGTCTTAATTAATTTTTTCATTATTTTCCTTATAAATTATCATGTATATAGTTTTTCTTCTTCAGCCTTTTTCATATCTAAATGGATATGATAGTGCTCATCCTTGTTAAATCCAAATTACCATGTAGTTGCATCAATAATAACATAAAAAGCAGAACAATTAAAATGGTAATTTGCCCATAATTATATCATGGTTATTGACATATTGTTCACAATTTACTCCACCTAAATTTATACAGGTTTGTTGCCATAGTAGAGAGTGTCCATCTCTCCCAGTTTGAAAGTAACCTTGTTGAAACATAAGTGCATGAGCATATTCATGAGCTAACACACTATCAACAATATACTCCATACTCTCTTGCATAACTTTTTTGTTTAGATAAATGGCAATTTCCCCGTTTTGATAAGAAGCCAAACCATATAGTTTGCCTTTGAACTTATCTGAAACAATGATTGGAACTTTAAAAGCAAAACCATAATGTTTTTGCATCAGTTTTAAAATCTCTTGTTCTTTGTTTAGTATGAGCTGTTTGTATTCATCTGAAATATCATTGTTTTTAAAAACATAATCATCATAATAATTTTTAGCAAGAAAAAGGATAGAAACAATAATAATACTTAAAAATATAAATTCTAGTTTTTTTTGTAACATTTGCTAATTGTACGCTTATATTGTAAAGTTGAATCTCCAATCTGAGCTAATGGCTTCCAATACTTTATAGCTGTATTATAGTCTTTGTTTTCATAAGCTTTAGCAGCCATATCTAGTGCACTACCAAAGCAATTTATAACAAATAAAAGTATTATAAGAATAAACTTCATAAACTATACCTTATATTATTTTTTATTATGATTCTATCACATTAATAATAACAATTTATTTTTAAAGCTTTTTTATACTTAACAAATAATGTTATTATTCTTTTAATAGAAAAAAGAGGCAAAAAATGAGCATAAAACAGGCCGTAGATAAAACCGTAGCTGATTTTATTGATTTAGGTAAACAAGAATGTGGAATTAAAATCAAGAAAGAAACATTAAATTTTGCAAGAAAACCATTAGAAGATTTTTTGGAATGCGTAAATACATTCAAAATAAGAGAGTTTTATAAAAACTCTGATAGTGATAGCTTGACATACTCAAATGTATGGAGTAGAGGACAAAAAGAGTTCTTTATTACATTACAGTTTACAGGTGCTCGATGTAGAATTGGATTTTATAAGCAAAAAAAAGGTGAAACTTCACTAATAAATATGCTACAGCAAAAAATCATAACTGATTCAGATATTACTTTTTTTGAAGTGAGTTTAACAAAGGCAGAAAGTAAATAAGATGGGTCAAAATATTAGAAAAAAGAGCATAATATACCGATGAGATGGGTGAATCCATCATCTTCAAGTGAGACTCTAGATGAAGAGATTAAACGCCTAAGAAAGGAGAATAAACTACTTAAAGTTACAACTGGAAACAGCTGCTTAGGCAAAGAAGAAAATTTGTATGAATTTAAGTTACCATTCCAATGAACATTGTAGTCATTAGTTTAGCACTCCACAGAGCCACTTTAATCACAACAACATTATTTTTTATCTTCCTCGCTAAGCTCTTTTTCACTAAAGCTATTTAACTTGATTTTATTTTTAGCATCTATGATAAACCAAAGCAGTACACTTACTATACTGATTATTGCTACTGCTTCCATTTTAAAATTCCTCTTGTAGATATATTACTTTCTTACGGCGACTATTGAAGTTAGTAGCTCTTCAAATCCTGTTTTTGATGAGTGTTCAACATCTTTCATGATTTTAGCAACATCTCGAGTATCTTTGCTTTGCTTAAATATATCTACTACCTCTGCAAGTCCATCATGAACTACACTATGGTGTTTTGAGACTACAGATACAGCAGTAGGATTGTCTTTTAGAAGTGTTCCCGTGATAGTGGAGAACCATTTGCCAAATTTACAGCTGTTTGCATCTCCAACATCTACATATTGAGATTTTAAAGCAGCCTTATAGCCATCTAATTTTAAATTAATGTGGTCTATTTTACCATTACTAATATTAATTTCATTTGTTACATTTTCATTTTTATTAGATACAATAATTGAGTTTGAAATAACAAAATCAATATTTTCTTGAAATGTACCTAGTATATCCATAGCACTATCAGCTTCTTGAGTAAAATTTTCACTCATCTCCACCATAGATGTAGCGTTTTGCTTTAGAGCTGATATGTTAATCTCCACTTCAAGAGTTGCTTTTTGTGTGCGTTCTGCTAATTTTCTCACTTCATCTGCAACAACTGCAAAGCCACGCCCATGTTCACCAGCCCGCGCTGCTTCTATGGCAGCATTTAAAGCAAGAAGGTTTGTTTGATCAGAAATATCTTTAATAAGATTAATTATTTCTGTAATAGAAGTTACACTATTATTTAGAGATGTAGTATCATCAGAGAGAGTGCCTGTTAGGTTTTGAACTTTTTCAATAGAATTTTTAATAACTCCAGTATTTTCATTGACACTTATTGCTCTATCTGAAGTTTTAATATTATATTCATTTATCTCTTCTAGCATAATCAAGTTATTTTCTATTACACATTGAAGAAAGTTCATACCATCCTCATAGCTATTAACAAGCAAGTTTTTAAACTCCTCTTTAACTGCATCAACATTATTGACAGTTGATTCTTTAGGCTTATCGTTTAAGAGTTGATTGAGTTTATTAACCTCATCTCTGAGTTCAATATTTTCGTTTTCGAGTCTGTTATTTTCATTCTCTAAAGAAAGAATTTTACTACTGTTTCCAAACATTATTATCCCTTTTTTTTGTAATTAGAACATTATAAACACTAATTAGTTAAAACAAGATAAAGGTAAACTATAGTAAACCACTATTTAAGATTGTTTTTTTTTAATATGTATATGCTATTATTACAAGAAAGCATGAGAGAGTTTATGAGTGAAGTAAAAACAATATATTTAAAAGATTATAAAAAACCTGATTTTGATTGCGAGAGAGTTGATTTAATTTTTGAATTATTTGAAAAATATAGCATTGTTATAAATACTATGAAGTTAAAAAAACTCAGTGATGTTAGTGACATAATTTTAGATAGTATAGATTTAGAACTTATGGAAATTTATTTAAATGATTTAAAGTTAAATGATACAAGATACCATTATAAAAATGAAAGATTAAAGATTTTAAATGTTCCAAAAAACTTCATACTTAAAATAAAAAACAAAATATATCCACATACTAACACTGAATTAGAAGGGCTATATAAAAGTGGTTCAATTTTTTGTACACAAAATGAGCCTGAGGGCTTTCGTCGGATAACACCATATCTTGATAGACCTGATGTTATGAGCGTGTTTACAACTACAGTTATTGCAAATCAAGAAAAATATCCTATCTTACTTAGTAATGGAAATAAAAAACAATGTCATGATTTCATGGACGGCAGACATGGTACTACATGGCAAGACCCTCACCCAAAACCATCATATCTATTTGCTTTAGTAGCTGGAGATTTAGGGATAATAAATGATAAATTTACAACTGCAAGCGGTAAATGTATTGAGCTAAACATCTATTGTGATGCAGGTAATGAATCTAAATGTTTACATGCTATGAAATCGCTTAAAGAATCTATGCTTTGGGATGAGCAAAAATATGATTGTGAGTATGATTTAGAGATATATAACATTGTTGCAGTAGATAGTTTTAATATGGGAGCGATGGAAAATAAGGGTTTAAATATTTTTAATTCACACTATGTTTTAGCAGATGAAGAGTGCGCAACTGATAGTGATTTTATGGGTATTCAAAGTGTTATAGCTCATGAGTATTTTCATAATTGGACTGGAAATCGTATAACTTGTCGTGATTGGTTTCAGCTTACCCTAAAAGAGGGGCTTACAGTTTTTCGAGATCAATGTTTTAGTGGTGATTTAAACTCTAAAGAGGTTCAAAGAATAAATGATGTAAAAGCGCTTCGAGAGAGACAGTTTGTAGAAGATGCCTCACCAACTTCTCATCCTATTCAGCCTAAATCATATATATCTATGAATAATTTTTATACAGCTACTGTTTATGAAAAAGGTGCTGAAATTATTCGTATGATTCATACTTTAATAGGTGAGCAAAATTATAAAAAAGCAACTGATTTATATTTTGAAAGTTTTGATGGACAAGCCGTAACTATAAATGATTTTTTATGGGCTATGAGTGAAGCTAGTGGAGTTGATTTAACTCAGTTTGAAAGATGGTATCATCAAAATGGTACGCCAAAATTACTTGTAGGAGAGGATTTTAAAGATGGTGTATATACACTTAGATTAACTCAGGTAGTTCCAAATACATTATCTCAAAAGAGTCAAAATGTTTATTTGTATCCATTAAAGATGGCACTATTTGATAATGAAGGTAAGGAATTAATGAGAGAAACTCTTAAGATTTCAAATGAATATGAAGAATTTTCTTGGAAAATGAAGACGAAACCAGTAGTATCAATAAATCGTGATTTTTCAGCACCAATTATTGTAGAATCTGAGCAAAATAATTATGCTTTTTTAATGAAACACGATACAAATAGTTTCGTACGCTATGAGTCAGCACAATCTTTTGCAATCCAAACACTTCAAAATATTATGAATGGATATGAAATAGATGAAGAATTTATATCTTCATATGGGCATATTCTTGATAGTGAAATAGATTTATCTTTTAAAGCACTTTTGCTAGAACTTCCATCAGAATCAATCTTAATGCAAAAACAAAATGTTGTTGATTTTGAGGTTATTTATAGTGCAAAAGAAAAATTAACAAAACAATTAGCTACAATATACAAAGATAAGCTTTTTGGTATTTATAATAACTATCATTTACCTAAAGATAATGAAATAAATAATTTAAGTATGGGTCGGCGTGCTATAAAAAATAGAGTATTAAAGCTTTTATCTGCACTAAAGAGTAAAGATGTAATTGATTTAGTTAAAAATCAATATAACATCTCTTTATCAATGACAGATCGCATAATAGCTCTAGATATTTTAGAAAATATAAGTGAAAAAGATGCTAAAGTTGCTTTAGATGATTTTTATACTAAATATAAAAACAATACTCTTGTTATGAATAAATATTTTTTAATTTTATCAGCATCACATAGAATTGGGACATTAGACAGAGTTATAGAACTTCAAGATGATGAGGCTTATGATGAAAAAGTTCCAAATTTAGTTCGCTCTTTAATAGGTGGTTTTGCTCGAAATTATAAATATTTTCATGCAAAAGATGGTTCTGGCTATGAATTTATTGCAGATAAAATAATAGAGATTGATAAAATAAATGCACAAATGGCATCAGGTTTAGCAGGGGCATTTAAAATTTATGAAAAGATGAATAGTATTAATAAAAATGTTATGAGTATCCAACTTCAAAGAATAAGTTCAACTCCATCTTTATCAAAAAATTGCTATGAAATAATGAATAAAATTCTTTAGAAAAAGAGATAGTATAAAAGGTAACTATGAAACAAAATAAAAATTTCTTTTTTGAGAATTTACTTTTTAGTGGGCATACTTTTTCAAAAGATGAGATTCTTTTAAAGTATCAATACAAAATATTAAATATAGTTTTAATAGTAGTGGCAATATTTAGTTTTCTTTTTTCTACTCTAAGTGTGCTTGATATTAATCCGCTTGGTATAATTCAAACAGTAACTAATTATATTTTAGTTGTATTTATGGTATTTATTATGATTTGGTTGCGTGGTTCAAAAAAGCATTATATCCAATCTGCATATTTGATGTATTTGACTTGTTTTTTAGACTTTTTAATTGCTTTTATATTTGTCCCAGATGATGAGTTTCGTATGATTTGGTTCTACCTTTTAGCTTTTTCAGCCTATCTTACAGGTGGTACTAAAGCTGGAAATACAATTATTATTTTATCAATTGCTGTGATTCTTTTAGGTAGTATTTTTATCGATACGCAACTTTCTCAAAAAGCTATAATTAGTTCAGTTTTAGGTTTGATTATTGCTATGCTTTTTTTCAGATCCTATACTATAAAAATATTTGATTTTGAAAAAGAGATTACAGAACAAAAATCTTTAATGATTACACAGTCTCGTTTTGCGGCAATGGGCGAGATGATGAGTATGATAGCCCATCAGTGGCGTCAACCGTTATCAACAACTACATTGATGATTGCAAATGAGAGAGTAAAGTCAATGGTTAAAGGTAAAGAGTTAACTGAACATGATAAGATATTGGAAAAAATTTCAGATACAATGATTTATCTTTCTGATACTATAGATGATTTTCAAACTTATTTTAAACCTGAAAAATCTACTCAAAAGATAGAGATAAGTAAATTAATTCAACGAACTAGACAATTTACCGATACTAGACTTAAAGTAGCTAAAATTAAGTTGCACGTTGAAGAATATAAAAATGAATCTATAGAAATTTATGTAAATGAGGTTATCCAAGCATTGCTTAATATTTGTAATAATGCTATTGATATTTTACAAGATAGAGATGTTAATGATCGTCACCTATGGATTAGTATTAAAAGTACAGATAATAATTTGATTATTAGTATTGAAGATAATGGTGGTGGAATAGATGAAGATATAATTGAGAAAATTTTTGATCCATATTTTAGTAAAAAATCTAAAAATGGAACAGGTCTTGGTCTTTACATGGCAAAAATGATTATAGAGACGCACCTTCGCGGAGCTTTAAGTGTTGTAAATACCTCAAAAGGTGCTTGTTTTAGTGTGTCTTTACCAAAACATTCAAAAGCATTAGAGACTTAAATAAGGTTTTAAAACTTCTGGAATATCAATACTGCCATCTTCATTTTGATTGTTTTCCATTATTGCTACTAAAGTTCTTCCAACAGCTAATGAAGAACCATTTAATGTATGTACAAAATTATTTTTTTTACCATCTTTAAAACGAATTTTTGCTCGTCTTGCTTGAAACTCTCTTGTGTTTGAAATAGAGCTTATCTCTCGATATGTATTTTGTCCTGGTAACCAAACTTCAATATCTACCGTATATGCAGCTCCAAAACCTAAATCACCTGTACAAAGACTAACTAAGCGATGTGGAAGTTTTAATGCTGTTAGTATATCAGATGCACACTCAACCATATCATTAAAAATCTTTTCACTTTCATTTGGATGGGTTATTGCTACTAATTCAACTTTATGGAATTGATGTTGTCTTATCATCCCACGCGTATCGCGTCCAGCAGCTCCTGCTTCTTTTCTGAAACATGAAGTATAAGCTGTCATTTTTTTAGGAAGCTCAGATTCTATTAGTATCTCATCTTGATAAAGGTTTGTTATTGGTACTTCAGCTGTAGGGATTAAAAATAACTCTTGGTCTTGCATCTTGTAGAGGTCATCTTCAAACTTTGGAAGTTGTCCAGTACCCTCAAGCGCCTTACGATTTACTAATGCTGGTACGCTAACTTCTTCAAACCCACGACAGCGATTAAAATCAAGCATAAAATTTATAAGCGCACGCTCTAGCCTCGCACCCAATCCAAAACTAACACTAAAGCGACTAGTTGCTAGTTTTACCCCACGCTCAAAATCTATCCAACCATTTTCATCAGCTAATTCCCAATGTTCTTTTGGAGTAAAATTAAATGTAGCTGGGGTTAATACTTTTTTGATCTCGACATTATCATCTTCATCGTTACCATCTACGACATTATCATCTGGTATATTTGGTATGCTCATAGCTAAAGATTCTAATGACTCTTGTTTTTGTCTTTGAATATCGAACACTTTAGATATTTCGATTTTATTTGCATCAACTTTTGCTTTTAATTCGGTTATATCTTTGCCTTGGCGCTTGTAAACACCAAACTCTTTACTCATAGTGTTTTGTAATGCTTGAAGTGTTTCAAAATCTTGTTTTGCAATTTTTAGTTCTTCATTTTTTATTTTTAAATCATCTAAAAGTTCTTGATTTACACCTTTTTTTATTAGCTTTGAACTAATTTTTTCAAATTTTTTTTGTAATAGCTTTAAGTCAATCATAATTTTCCCATGTAAATAAGTAACATAATTATATCAAAATATAATAAAGTAAAAGGAATTAAATTATTTAAATTTGATAGTAGTACAATATGTTAGACTATTACAAAAAAAAGACTACATAATATGAATTTATCAAAAAAATTATTTAATAATGAATTAATTCTTAATACTCTTGAGCAAAATGTATTTGTAAAAGATCTTGATTCTATATATCTTTTTGTAAATAATTCTTATGCCAAATTAATTGGTAAAAACCCTTCCCAAATAATAGGTAAAAATGATTTTGATCTTTTTTCTACAGATATTGCAAAAAAGTGTCGTAAAGAAGATGCACTTCTTTTTAAAAACAAAAAATCTATTGAGACAGAGAAAGAAATTTTTGTTAAAAATAAACTAAAAATTATTAAAACCATTAAAAAACCACTCTATATAGATGGCAATATTGTAGCATTAGTTGGTATTTTTTGGGATATTACAGAACAAAAACAAGAGGAACAAAACTATAAAAAATTAAGCTTAGGTCTTAAAGAAGCACAAGCTTTAGCACACATTGGACATTGGGAACTTGACTTTATAGCAGACCGCCTGTACTGGTCTGATGAAGTTTATCGCATCTTTGGACTCAAACCTCAAGTATTTAATGCTACATATGAAGCTTTTTTAGAACATATCCATCCTGATGATACTGATTTTGTAAATGAAAAATATTTGAGTTCACTTAAAGATAAGATTGCTTATAGCATTGAACATCGTATAGTTCGTGAAAATGGTGAAATAGGTTTTGTTCAAGAAAGGTGTAAGCATGAGTATGATAGTGATGGTAATCCTGTTCGCTCCATTGGTACTGTACACGATATAACTAAACAAAAAAATGCACAAAATGAGCTTTTTTTAGCGTCCGCAGTTTTTGAAAAAATGAACGACGGCGTACTTATTACTGATCCTAAGAAGCGCATAATTATGATAAACAATGCATTTAGTAAAATTTCAGGTTATACATTTGAAGAGATTAAAGGTAAAACACCTTCTATTTTTAGCTCTGGGTGGAACGATAGTTCTTTATATAAAGAAATATGGAACGATATAGATAAAAAAAATAAATGGGATGGCGAGATAATTAATCGCAAAAAAGATGGAACTATCTACACAGCAAATCTTATCATTATAGCTCTATATGATGATAACAAGATATTAACAAACTATATATCCATCACCAACGATATAAGCGATATGAAAAAACAAGAAAAATTAATTCATAATCTAGCATATTATGATTTTCTCACAGCATTACCAAATAGAATTCTTTTTGAAGAACATGTTTTGAGCAAAATACCAAAAATGGAGCGCTATAATAAAAAGATGGCTTTATTTTTTATAGATATGGATAATTTTAAAAATATAAATGATACACTTGGGCACTTTGCAGGCGATAAGTTTTTAGTAGAGGTTGTAAAATCTATAAAAGGGCTTATTCGAAAACAAGACACATTTGCACGCTTCGGTGGTGATGAATTTGCAATTCTTATTGAAGATATAGATATTGTAGTCAATATAATCCCACTTGCTAATAAGATAATTAATAAATTTAGTATGCCAGTTGATGTTGATGGAGCTAAGTTGTACTCGGGGATTAGCATGGGAATAAGTATTTTTCCAGATGATGCTAAAACTTATGAAGGTCTTATTAAAGCAGCTGATACAGCCATGTATCAAGTAAAAAATTCAGGAAAACAAAATTATAAATTTTATTCTAAATCAATGAATGAAGAGATTATGGAGCGTGTACTTATTGAAAATGATTTGCATAATGCAATTGATAATGGTGAGTTTTTTTTAGTTTATCAGCCTAAAATAAATCTTAATACAAAATCTGTATATGGGATGGAGGCACTTATTCGATGGAATCACAGCAAAAATGGATTAATAGGCCCTGAGAAATTTATAAATATTGCAGAAAATACAGGGCAGATACAAAAGATAGGTTTATGGGTAGCTAAACAGGCTTTTATCGATACAAAAAAAATTCATGATAAGGGGAATATGTTAACAGTATCTATCAATGTTTCAAGTAAGCAGTTAGAAAATAAATCTTTTATTAAAGATATTTATAGCATGGTTTCTGATATTGGCATAGATATAAGTTATGTTGAGCTAGAGATTACAGAGAGTCATATTATGAATAATGTAGAAAAAACAATGTTAATACTTAAAGAATTGCATGAAATTGGGTTTAAAATAGCTATTGATGATTTTGGAACAGGTTATTCATCTTTAAGTTATCTTAAAAAAATACCAGCTAAGACTATAAAAATAGACAGTAGTTTCGTTCTTGATATTGATAAAGATGAAGATGATCGCTCTATTGTAGCAACAATTATAGCTATTGCTAAGTCTTTAGGTAAGGATGTGATTGCAGAGGGTTCTGAAACTAAAGAGCATATAAAAACTTTGAAGTCTTTGCACTGTAATCAAGTACAGGGATATTATTTTAGCAAACCTTTAAAGATAGAAGATTTTAAAATTTTTATATATGATTTTAAAGGTCAGGGTAAATCGGTATAAATAAATTAGACTAATATATCTTTAGCTATTTGAAATTGATTTGCAGTCATTAGATGAATTTTTGGGTGAAGTGCCTTTAGCTCATCAAATAAATTTTTACTAAGCTCAAAACCGACTTTGTACTCTTCTTCAATGCTTTTAGTGCTAGCTGTTCTTAGAGCTTCTAACCATACGTCAGGCACATTTATACCTGGAACATGGGCTGATAAAAATTGAGCTGTGCGAAATTTTGTTATTGGAAATACTCCTAAAATCAATTCAGCACTTTTTGATTCTGTACAGCACTCAGCATTAGCTTTTTCTTTTAAACCTAAAAGTAATTTTGCATTTTCTAAATTATAAACAGGCTGTGTAATAATTCCTAATGCCCCATGCTTTATCTTGTTTTGCATTTTTTTCTGTAATGTTTTTGGGTTTTTTGCAAAAGAGTTTACTACTGCAAAAGGGTAGATTTTTTCAGGTTTAATATTAAAAGGTTTACCTGCGTAATTGATACCAGAGTTAAAGCAAGATATCATATCAAGAAGCATAGAGCTATCAGCTTCAAAAACACCTTTTGCACGAGGTTGATCACTCATCGTAGCAGGATCACCAGTAAGCGCTAGTATTGCACGAATGTCTATCTCGTTTGCTCCAAGTAAGTCTGATTGTAAGGCAATTTTATTTCTATCACGCATACTCATTGTAGCTATCACTGGTTTGTTAAATTTATCTTGTAGCATTTTTGCAGCAAATAAAGCGTTATATTTTAATTTTGCTAAAGGATTGTCCGTTGTTGTAAATCCATCTACATAATTTTGAAGTTCTAACTCGGCAATTTTTTGTATTATTGGACTAAATTTAGGAGAATGACCAGGAGTAGTCTCAAGAGTAATATAAGTATCGTTTTGTAATTTATTAATTAGTGAGTCAAACAAATGCTGTCCTATTTGGATATAATTGCATTATTATAACTAAAATAGGGAAAAAATATATGTTAAAACTAGCAGTTTTTGATTTTGACTCCACACTTATGGATGGAGAAACGATTGATTTTTTTGCACAAGAACTTGGACTTGGTGAAAAGGTAAGTGCTATCACTGAAGAGGCTATGGCTGGAAGACTTGATTTTTTTGAGTCACTTCAACAAAGAGTTTCGCTTTTAAAGGGTCTCAAATATTCAGTTGTAGAAAAAATCTCACAAAATCTTCCATATATGAATGGGGCAAAAGAAACAATATCTGAACTTAAAAAAAGAGGGATTATAGTTGTTTGTTTTTCTGGTGGATTTAGAAGTGCTACTAGTTACGCAAAAGATATCTTAGGCTATGATGCTGATTTTTCAAACATATTACACGAAAAAAATGGAAAACTTACAGGTTTAGTTGGCGGAGATATGATGTTTAGCTCATCAAAGGGTGACATGATACAGCGTTTACAAAAGTTACTTTGTGTGAGTGAAGAAGAGACATTAGTTTGTGGTGATGGAGCGAATGATTTAAGTATGTTCGCACATGCAGGAACTCGAGTAGCGTTTTGTGCTAGAGAGATATTAAAAAAAGAAGCAAATATTATTATAGAGCAAAAAGATTTAACAAAGTTGTTGTTAGAGATATAATTTACCCTTTAGAATAATTTTTAACAAGGAGATATAATGCTGGAAAATACACTATGGAGACAATACAATGGAGATAACTCTTTTAGAGAAAAATTAGCTGAATTTTATGTAATGAATGTTAATGAATTTATAGATAATGATAAAATTCTTTATGGAGTGATGAAATCTAAACTTACAAAAAAAGAGTTAAAACTTTTTGCTATGATTAGTGCAAATTTAGATGAAAATGAAATAATGAAAGTGTTTTCTTTAGATAAAGAGGGTCTTGATAAAGCTAAATTTAAATTGTACAAAAAATTTAAACAAGATAAAACGCGTCTTACTTTCAGGGCTTCTACGCAAGAAAGTTAATCACGACTGATTCATACTGGCTGTCATTCTGAACTTGATTCAGGGTGACGAAATAGATTAATATATCAGTATGAATCAGCCGTGGAAAGTTAATGAAGTAACTTGTATAATAATATATTTAAATCATAAAAAAGGAAAATTATGAGAAAAGTAACATCTATTGTTTTAGCTGTTGTTTTGGCTATGTCAGCTTTCACAACTGTTGCGTCTGCTGATGCTAAAAAAGGTCAAAAATATTACCTTAAAAAACTCAAAGTTTGCAAAAAAGATGGTTTAAAAAATGCTGCGATTTTTGCATCTAAAAATGATCGTGCAACATGGGCGTCTATTAAGGAAAGTGGAAAATTAATGGATACATGGAAAGAGCTTTGTCCATCAGGTATTAAAAAATTTGATAATATGAAACCTAAACATATAAAAAACTTATACGATTTTGTTTGGCAATATGCTTCGGATGGTGATGTTCCATCTTGTGGTTAATCCGCTAACTATTTTATCTCATTTAAAAGTATTTTAAATGAGACTCTTCTTGATAGTTCTTTATCTTCTATCTTGTTAAAACTTATATTTTTACTGTAGCTGTAACCACTCCCTTTTAAAACTTTTATTAACCAATGTTTTGTCTGTTTGTCTTGAGTGTTAAATATATAACTTAGTGTAGAATATGAACGATTTAATGATAATTTTGCATTTTTTAAGTACCTATCATCAAAAGATGAATTTGCCCATTCGCTAGATGTATGACCGCTTACTTCTAAGGTTTTAATTTGATTTTTATATCTATGTAAAAATGGTAATAACTTTTTAGAAAATTTTTCTAAAAATATTTTTTGATTTTTTGTAAGTTTATATTTACCCACATTAAAATAAAGTTTTTTATCTGTAAATTCGATAGATAAATCTTTTTTTATTTTAATTTGATTAGCTTTAATCTCATCTTTGTATAATATGCATAACATCTCATAAAAATCATCTGCATGAGCTGATTTTTGAGCTATTGTAGCATCGCTATTTAGTTTAATAATCCACATATTAGCTTCTTGAGAATCATCAAAAGTATATATTCCAGCTGCTGCTGCTTGTGAGTTATGTAAAATAGTTACAGCATTTAATGCATCATAATTTTCTCCACCAAAATGTGCTTGATATAATAAGCTAAGTTTTGAATTTAGTATCATAACAAGAGCATCAGTATTATATCCATCTCTCACGTATCCAACACCAACTAACCCACCATTAGCATACTCTTTTATATCTTTGAGTGCTGATGAATATGTAGTATGAATTTTTTTATCAACAAGAATATTTTTTTGTAAATCAAATTTTATTAGCCTAATTTGTTCTTTTCCCATAGTGTCTGTTTGAGATAGTGACATTAAAAAATTATTATCTCTTAATCGAATAATTCTATGTGGAGTTGTAAGTGTTTTATTTGAGATATATTTAATCCAAATTTTATTTCCATTTTCACCAATACGCATCATAGATATATCTCTATTATTATCATAAAATGTTTTACCAATTACGACGATAGAACCATCATAAGCTTCAATGGCATCTATCCCCGTATCATCATGATGAGTGCCATATTTTTTACTCCATAACTCTCTGCCATCTACAGAAAATCTTGTTAAAAAAATATCATTTAATCCAAGCCCTGTTTTAAATAATGGGTCACTAAAGTCTCTTGATGTTGTAGATGTACCAATAGCGAGTACTCCACCATCTTTAAGTCTGATGATATTGTTAAGTTTATCAATATTTTTAGTACCAAATTTCTTTTTAAAAATTAAATTTGCATTTGCATCTAATTTTAAAATAATAAGTTCACCATCCATAGAATGTCCACCTATATAGTAACCATTTGTAGGAGTTTTTGCAATCGCAATAGCTTTACTAAATTGAGATAAAGATGATGATTTATCTATTATAATTTCACCAATATCATTTACTTTAATAAGTTGCATGTGTGTACCATGGGCACTGTTTACGCTTTTTAAATACTCAAAAGGGTCATTGTATGATTTGGCTTCATTTATTGTTTTATAGTTGTTTGTAAAACCGACAGCTGATATATCGCGGTCATAGTCTTGAGCGATATCTAAAAGTTTATTATCAAATTTTTTCTGAATTATTATAGAATAATCAGAATCTTTTGCATATAAGGTGTTTAGTAAAAGTAGGGAGGTTAAAAATAGGAATAGTTTCATATATGCACTTTATAATTGGTTTAGTCCATATAAAGCAATAAATATTCCTATATAGAAGTAGATTCCCAATCAAGCTGGGAACTACAAAACCTATCTTAGGTTTTCAAATGGTGCAACTACAACGGCTTTACGAGTTACGGTATATGGAACTAATGCTGCAGCTCTTGCTCTTTTAATAACTGTAGCTACCATATCTTGGTGACGCTTACAGTTTCCTGTTAAACGACGAGGCATAATTTTATATCTTTCAGATAGTGAAAAACGTAGACCAGCTACATCTTTATAATCAATGAAGTCAACTTTAGCTTCACAGTATTTACAATATCTTTTTTTATATTTTCTTCTTTCTGCCATGGTTTATCCTTTATTATTTATTTTTAAAATGGAATTTCATCTTCATCAATGTCAATCACTGGAACTTCATTAGAACTTGGCATTTGCTTTGCAGGTTGTTGTTGTGATTGTTGCTGTCCATAACTTTGCTGCTGTGCTGGTGCTTGATAACTCTGAGCTTGTTGTTGCGGTTGTGCTTGATTTTGAGGTTGTGCTTGAGGTGCTGAGTTATAATTACCACCACCTTGATTGTCACCTTTAGAATCTAACATTTGCATAGTTTCAACTACTACAGAGTGTTTACTTCTTTTTTGTCCGTTTTGATCTACCCATTGGTCAAAGTTTAAGCGGCCCTCAACTAGGATTTTACTCCCTTTGCGAAGATATTGATTAGCTATCTCTGCACTTCGTGCAAAAAAAGTAATATCTACAAAACAAACTTCCTCTTTTTTTTCACCATTGCTAGTGTATTTACGGCTTGTTGCTATCGCAGTATTTGCGATTCCCATTCCGCTTTGAGAGTATCTAAGTTCTATGTCGCGTGTTAAGTTTCCAACTAAAATAACTTTGTTAAACATGAGTTTCCTTTTTTATTAAAGCTTAATTATTAAGCTACTACTTTGCTACTGGAGCAGTTTCTTCTGCTTTTGGAGCTTCTGGAGCAGTTTCTTCTGCTTTTGGAGCTTCAGCAACTTTTTCTTCTGCTTTTGGAGCTTCAGCTTTTTTCTGAGCTTTTTTAACAAGCTCATTCCATGCTGTAATTTCACGATTAGTATCATATTTGATAGTAACGAATCTTAAAAGTTCTTCGTTTAAACGAAATTTTCTTTCGATTTCTGTGATTACTGATGGTTCAGCTGAATAATAAATAACTTGGAAAAATCCGCGTTCATTTTTGTCAATTGGGTATGCTAATTTTCTCATTCCCATATCGTCAGTTGCAGCTATTTCGCCACTGTTAGAAGTGATAACTTCTTGAATAGCTTTTAAGCTTTCTTGAATCTCTTCTGCTGTTAATGTTGGTTTTACGATTACTAGGTTTTCGTAATTTCTCATTGAGTATAATCTCCTTTTGGAATTTGCCCGTAGGCCTTTGTTTCCCCTTCGGTTTAAGGTTATCGCCTATATATACTATCTTAAATTTAATAGTACAAAGAGAAAGGAACGCGCAATTGTACACAAAACATGCTTAAAAAAAGCTCATTACATAGAACTATGTCAATATGCAATATTAATACTCTATTTTGTTCTTTTAGGATATAGTTTTAAAAATAAAATAATTGGTTATAAAATATATGGCAAAAAGAAGAAAAAAAGTAAAAAGTAATTCGAATTATTTATCATATATTACGTGGGCACTTAGTTTGATTGTAGTTGTGTCTTCATCTTTAGCAATAGGTTATTATTTTGGATACGATGATGGACAAAAAAATATTACATTAAATCAACAAAAGAAAGAAAAAGTTAGTACAAAGACACAACCAAAAAATATAAATGACAGATTAAAAGATATCTTAAAGCAAACTCCAAAAAATGCTATTGATGCTAGTCATGAATATGAAGATTTATCTTTAGAAAAACCACCTTTAAGAACTAAAAAAGAGAGCAATACTTCATCATCAAAACCAAAGTTAGCAATTATATTTGATGATGTATCAGTAAAGAGTCAAGTAAAAGCTATAAAAAGTCTTAATTTACCTCTAACAATGAGTTTTTTGCCACCATCAAAATCTAGTCCAAATTCTGCAAAATTAGCATCAAAAGAAGATTTTTATATGGTTCATTTACCTATGCAGGCCATGGGTAATATAAAAGAAGAGCCTTTTACTTTAAGAATACAAGATTCTCAATCAGAGATAGATGATAGAGTACAAAAAATTAAAAAACTTTTCCCAAAAGTTCGTTATGTAAATAATCATACGGGAAGCAAATTTACATCAAATGAGATCTCTGTAAATAAATTAATTTCTGTATTAAATATTCATAATATAAACTTTATAGATTCTCGTACTACTGCTGATACAATGGTTCCAAAAGTGATGAAAAACTTTGGTTTAAAGTATGTAGCAAGGGATGTTTTTTTAGATCATAATACAGACAAAGCATACATAAAAAAGCAGATAAAAAAAGCTATAAAAATTGCTAATGCCCATGGAACTGCAATAGCAATAGGACATCCACATACCAATACCATTTTAGCTATCCGTGAGTCAAAAGCACTCTTTGTAGATGTTGAGTTGGTATTGATAAATAAGTTGTACTAAATGGCTTTATTAGATCAACATATTAAAGAGTTCCAAGATATGAAAACATACCCAAAAGAACTTTTTTATGATGGTAATCTCTCCCTTTTAAATAAAGAAAAAATCTCAATAGTTGGAAGTCGTAAACCCACAAAATACTCCCGTTTACAAACTCAAAATCTATCTTCAAAACTATCAAAAATAGATGTATGTGTAGTTAGTGGTGGAGCAATGGGTATAGATGCTATAGCCCATAAAGGTGCTGGAAGTTCAAACACTATATCTATCCTTCCATGTGGGATAGATGTTCGTTATCCTGCTGTAAATAAAAATTTATTAGATGATATACAAAAAAATGGACTTTTACTTTCTCAATTTAAAAATGGTGCTTCATCTCGTGCATATACTTTTGTGTTAAGAAATGAACTTGTAGTAGCTCTTGGTAAAGTGCTTGTAGTTGGTGAAGCAGATATAGACAGCGGCACTATGCGAAGTGTAGAGTTTGCGCTAAAAATGCGAAAAGATATATATGTACTCGCTCAAAGGATAGGTGAGAGTAATGGTACAAATAAACTACTAAGTGAGGGCAAAGCAAAAGCTATTTATGATATAGATGAGTTTGTAGGTTCTTTATTTCCACACGCTAAGGTAAACCCAGATGCTGTAAGTGATGAGTTTATGGAGTTTTGCAAAACAAACCCAACTTATGATGAGGTTTTAGCAAAGTTCCCCACTAGAGTTTTTGAAGCTGAACTTAATGGAGAGATAGAGCTAGTAAATGGCAAAGTTCTTGTTAAATAATATTTTACTTACTTTGTTATGCTGTTTTCTTATTTAAACGATGGTAAATATACCACGAAATCCAAAAAAATGCTGTGATGGCAATAGCTGCGAAAATGGCTGGCTTAGGATTATCTAAAGAGCTGATTGAACCAGCATATGTAGCGATTAATATATAAGGAACCGAACTAAGAAGCCATGCTAATAAAAACCGATTAAATGGCATTTTTGTAATGCCTGAAAGACATGCTGTGCTCTCTGGTAAAACAGGTATAGCGCGAGAGAGTAGTATCATGACAAAACCATGTTTGTTAAATGCCTTAATCGCTTCATCGCGTTGTTTTTCATCTTTTATTAAAAAGCCCAATATCTTATCTCCGTAACGGTAGCTCAAGAGATATCCACATATCCCTGCCAATAGCACTCCAAGCAAAGCTGCTAGTGTTCCATACAAATGTCCTAAAAAAAATCCTGCTAAGATACAGATTGTCAATGTTGGAATTGCTATAAATAAATCCGCAAACAGTAGTAAAGTTACTATGGCACTTACATAAAAAGGAGATAATGCTTTTGCCTCCCTTAGCCAGCTTTCTATTTGTTCTACAGTCAATAACCCTGTATATTTCATAAGCACAAAAGCGCTTGTAAATATGCCAAAGATAACTAAAAATAATTTAAATAATGGTTTCATTTTTATCAAAAATCACTGTGTTGCAGTGTTTTTATTCCTTTTTCTATCAAAATAGCTAAAAATACATTTTTTTTTAAGCATAACCCTCCTTTAAATCAGAAAATCAATGGATTTTTAGATCTGGGGAGGGCGCGCTTTTATAGTATGAATCTATTTGGGTTTAAGATTTTTTCTATTATATTAATTTTTTTTTCAGATGAGACTTTTTTGCATATTTCTGTTTTATAGCTTTCAAAAATTTCTAATTCGCAATCTGTTACATAATAGTCTGGCGACGACATTAATTCTTGAAAAAACTCACTTCCTTTTTCGTCGTAATATTGTCTGTCGGGGATAAACTTATTTTTGCTTGTTAATCCTTTTTTTATGTCCTTAGCAAATTTTTTATCCATTTTTTACTTAAACTTTCTGTAAAT
>JAKISX010000036.1 GCA_021648405.1 Sulfurimonas sp.
ATAACAAATGACTTATCTATGGCACTCCATACCCCATTAAATGTTGCAGATAATGTAAAAATAGATTTTGGTTCACTACTTTCACCAAATAATGACTTAATAGAATTGCCACTAATTGGTGATGACAACAATACACATGAAGTTTCCCTAGAGGTAGTTTATAATGTTATTTATGCTAGAGTTGAAGAGACTTTAATGATTTTAGCTCAGTATATTGAAAATAGTGGACTAAAAGATAAGCTTGGCGCTGGTATAGTTTTAACTGGTGGATTATCAAAGATGCCAGGTATCCGTGAATTAGCAGTTGCAACTTTTGATAGCGGACCAGTAAGACTCGCTAAACCCAAAGTCATGGAAGGTTTATTTAATGACTTAAAAGGTCCAGAATTTGCTAGTGCTGTTGGAATTGTAATGTACTCATCCTCAAATTATACACCTTATGAAATAGATGTAAATAAGCATGTTAGACATTCAAGCGAGATACCTTTGCAAAACAGTGTTGTAGATTTTTCAAGTGAGCCAGAGATTCCCATAGCTCCATCATCTACTGAGGATGTTGCAGAAAAATTAGTCATTCTTCCATCTAAAAAAGAGAAAAAAAATGATAAAGCCTCATCTGTTAGTAAATTTTGGAATTGGGCTACCCAATTATTTTAAAGGAGTAAAAAATGGAAGCATTTGTAGTTGAAGAAGTACAAGGTATTAATGGTGCTAGAATTGTAGTTGTTGGTGTTGGCGGCGGTGGCGGAAACATGATAGGCCACATGATAAGCGAAGGTATTTCTGGTATTGAGATGATTAGTATAAATACTGATGCACAGGTTTTAAACGCTAGTGATTCATCTAAAATTCAAATTGGTGCAAAACTTACAAAAGGTCTTGGTGCTGGTATGAAGCCAGAAATTGGTAAAGAATCTGCACTAGAAAGTTATGATGAGATTAGAGCTGCTCTTGATGGTGCGGACATAGTTTTTATTTCTGCTGGTCTTGGTGGTGGAACAGGAACTGGAGCTGCTCCTGTTGTAGCACAAATTTCCAAAGATGTTGGAGCTTTAACTATCTCAATAGTAACTAAGCCTTTTTCTTTTGAGGGTAAAAAGCGTCTTAAGTTAGCTGAGGCTGGTCTTGAAGAACTAAAACGAGAAAGTGATTCTATTGTAGTTATTCCAAACGATAAACTTTTATCAATTATAGATAGAAAGCTTGGCTTAAAAGATAGCTTTAAAATTGTAGATAGCGTTTTAGCTCAAGCTGTTAGCGGCACATCTGGTGTAATTCTTTCAAGTGGAACAAATGATATTAACCTAGATTTTGCTGATTTAAAAACAGTGATGCAACATAGAGGTATGGCTCTTATGGGTGTTGGTGAATATGAGGGCGATAATGCTGCTTATGAGGCTATAAAATCTGCTATTGAATCTCCTTTGCTTGATAACATGAGCATTAATGGAGCGATGGGAGTTTTAGTTCATTTTAGCATGCACCCAAATTTCCCAACTATGGAAATATATTCAGCTATGGAAGTTGTAAATGAAAGTGCTGATGACGAGGCTGATATTATTTTTGGAACCTCTACTGATAATAGCTTAGCTGAGGATTATGTAAAAATAACAATAATCGCTACTGGTTTTGATCATGTAGATGATAAAAAAGCTGGTAACAATGGAGATTTTGTAAATGAAAACCCTCAACCAGCTGTTAAATCAAGACCAATGCTTGTAGTTGGTGGTGAGTTAGATGATAACCATCTAGATATACCGTCATACATGAGAAGACAACAAGACTAGCCTTAGTTTGAACGCCGAGGATACTCGGCAATAAAATTACACTTCCAAGAAGCCATCTTTGGCTTCATTCCTTTTATTTTACCTTTACACCAAGTAACATCAAGCGCCTAATAAATAAAACTAATAACCCAACTGCTAGTATTTTAAAATCTATCTCACTAGCAGTATGTATAGTTGCAAATGTGTCACTTTGGGTAGCTTCACGACCCATATCTTGCATAGCTAAGATTTTTGGTACATATACACTACTAAACATCAAAGATGAAAATACAACAAGAAATGCACCAACAAATATATACCTATCTTTTTGACCCATCTTATACATCACTGCTTCGTAACTAAGAACTACAAATGCAACCACATAAAGCCACATGCTAAATCTACTAAACATCTCTGCCATAATCATTCCAGCGTTATATCTATCAAGAACTAAATCAACAATAATCTCATCTGTATAAAAAATAACTGGTGCTACTACTACACCAAGGACTAAAACCGCACCAAGTGTTGTAGCTAAAATAACTAAATATGTAAAGTCTATATAAATATTTTTTTTCAAGTATTATAACCTTAAAGTAAAACCTCTATCAAAATCTGCTAAATCTTTATAGAACTCTAAACTGTGAAATTTTGTATCTTTTAAATGTGGTGTTATTTTATCCTTTTGGTCATGACCTATCTCACATGAAAAAAACTTAATCTTTCTACTTAAGACTTCATCAAGCAATTTTTTTATTATCTCATCGCCAATATCGCCACCAAAAAGTGCATTTTGTGGTTCATAATCTAAATTTGATTCTAATTTTACTCCATTTTCAATATATGGAGGGTTTGATACTAAATAATCTATATGTTCACATATTGGCTCTAAGAGTGAACCCAAGCGTAGCTCTATTCTTTCTTGTAAAGCAAATTTTTTAATATTTATCTTAGCAATTTTTAAAGCAATCTCTGAAATATCAATAGCAATTATTTTAGCATTTGGAAACTTAAGTGCCAGCATAATAGATATAATCCCACTACCAACACCAATCTCAGCAATTGTTAATTTAGTGTTTGTATTTGGTATATTTTTTATCACTTCATCTATTAAAATTTCAGTCTCTGGACGAGGGATTAAAGCACCTTTGGCAATATAAAACTCTTGACTATAAAAACTTACACTGTTTGTTATATATTCAAGCGGTTCATTTTTTGAACGACGCTCAACCATTTTATATAGCTCTTTAATATTTCGTATTGCAGTATTTTGATTTGTTAAAAGCCAAAGTTCATCTATTTTAAGATGATTCATTAAAAGAAGTTGAGCCTCTCTTGGGGCTCTTGGAATATGTGGATTTAAAATCTTAGTTATATCAGATAAGATATCTTTTACAGTATTACTTTTCAAATTATTATTTAATTATTTGAGTCCCAATACCCTCTGATGTAAACAGCTCCAATAATAGTGAATGCTCTAATCTTCCATCAATTATATGTGCCTTAGCAACTCCACCATCTATAGCTTCAAGACAAGCATCAACTTTTGGTACCATTCCACCATGAATAGTTCCATCTAATTTTAATGCTTCTACATCTGTTTTAGTGAGAGTTGATAATAACTTTTTATCGTTATCTAATACACCTGGAGTATCTGTTAAAAAAATAATTTTATTTGCGCCAATTGCCTTTGCGACTTGGGATGCACATAGGTCTGCGTTTATATTAAACCCTGGATGACCCATCTCATTTCCTGCTGCAATTGGTGCTATAACTGGCACAAATTTTTCATAAATTAGTTTTAAGATTACATCTGCTTTTACATCTGTAATATTCCCCGTTAAACCCCATTTTCCAAAATTTTTAGCTTTTGCAGAGATAAAATGAGCATCTTTACCGCTAATACCTATTGCTTTGGCGCCATGTAAATTTAGTAATGATACTATCTCTTTGTTTATCTCACCGCTTAAAATCATCTCAGCTATACGCATAACCTCTTTGGTGGTTACACGCTGTCCCTCTATAAAAGTAGTATCTATATCTAAGGCATCTAACATCTCTGTAATCTTTTTTCCACCGCCATGAATGATAACTGGCTTTATTCCTACTAAATACATAAGTAAAATATCTTCAGCAAATTTTTCTTTTAATTGTGGTGATGTTTGTGCACTTCCACCATATTTTATAACTACAATCTCTTTATTAAATTCTTTAATAAATGGAAGGGCATCAAGTAATGTTTTTACTGTTTCAATTTTTTTTTGCACGATAATCCTCTATAATTTTGAATATTCCATCATCAACTTCAACCTCTAACTCTAAAAGAGATAACACTAAGTCAAATTTTTTTAATTTTACATAATCTTTGTATGTAACCAATGCACTATCACTTCCATCACGAGTTAATATGTTTTCAACTTCATCTTTAGTAAAATTATGATGGTCTTGAAAGTAGTTTTTACTAACAACATCTGGCAAATATTTATCTAACCTTTGTGGTCGCGCGATAGCTGTTATTAGTGACATTTTATCACATCTATCTTTAAGAGATGTTTTTCGCTTAAAATCTATACCATCTTTTAGTACAACTACTTTTTTGCCATGCCAAAGTCTCTCACGAAAAGCTCCAGATGGTAAACATCTATTATTTTGCGTTTGCACATCTATAAGCAGGTCAAGTTTTTTTATATCGTGTTTAGAGTAAGCATCATCCATAAAAATTATATCTACACCTAACTCTTTTGCTTTTAGTATCGCTTTTTTTCTATCTTCACTAACTATAACTTTAGCATGTGGAACTTTAGTAGCATATATCATAGCTTCATCACCACTAATATCTACATCATGCAATATATTTTTACCATCACTAACTAGATACAAGCCTTTTGATTTACGACCATATCCACGAAGTATAATCGCTACATTTTCATATTTTAAAGACAATGCAGTTACTAATGGTGTTTTACCACTACCACCAACACTAAGATTACCAACACTAACTATATCTATGTCAAAGTCTTCTTGAATTTTTGTCTTATATCTAACCCACATACCAAAACAATATATCCAACTAAGAGGTAATAGCAAAAATGATAGTATTTTTTGAAAGAAATTTGGATTGTAGAGATACTCTTCAATCCAAAATACGAAAGATTTTTTCACTTATACTCTAGTTTCAGCTACTTTTTTAACACTCTCTATAACATACTTAATCTCTTTGTCAGTCATACTTGCATAAATTGGGAGTGACATTACTTGTTGGAATGAGCGTAAAGCTACTGGAAAAGCATTTACTTTTAATGCATATTTGGTTTTGTAATATGTAATTAAATGCAATGGAATATAATGAACCCCTGTAGAAATTCCAAGATTTTTTAGCTCTAACGCAAATGAATCACGATTTTTATCAACCTTGACAATGTATAATGTATTTGGAGATTCTACACCGTCTAATACTGGTAATGTTATATGATCAGTACCTTCAAGAGAGTCTGTATATATTTTTGCTATCTCCTGTTGTCTCAATACACTTTTATCTTGTTTTTTAACTTGCATACGAATATATGCAGCATCTATTTGACTCAAAGAGTAGTCATTTCCAATATCGATAACATCATAGATATACTCTAAAGCATTTTCATTTTTTACAATTGCATGATTATTTAATAATCTTGCACGCTCTATTATTTTTTTATTATTTGTAACTAGCATTCCACCATTACAAATACTTTCTCTTAAATGTGAAGAAAAATTAAAACATGTAATATCTGCACCAGTTGAGCCAATCTTGTTGCCTTTATATGTAGCACCTAAAGCGTCACAAGCATCCTCAACAATTTTTACATTATATAATTTGCCCATATTATAAAGTCTATCTAAATCAACAGTAATACCAGCTATATGGGTAACTAATACAGCTTTGAGTTTTTTTGACTTATTATCTTGTAAATATTCTTCTAATTTATCAAGATTAATATTATAAAAATTTTCTTCTATCTCTAAAAAAACTGGTTCAGCATCAAAGTGTCTTATAACCTCTGGAAGATTAGGGTGCGAATTTACAGAACAAACAACTTTATCTCCACGCTTTAAATCTAATGCTAACATTGCTAAATGAAGTGCAGATGTGCCATGAGAGGTAGCTATTGAGTAATCTGCTCCAATATACTCACAAAATTCTTCTTCTAGTAAATCAACTTGATTAACACTATCTCCGTCTAATACATCACTAACGCTTGAATGCTCATCAACTGTATTTTCATATCTATAAAATGGTATTTTCATATTTTTCCTTTAAAGTCTAATATCTCTTGGATAATTAAAATCATGGTTTATAGTCCGTGATGTTAATTTTGCAATCACTGGCATCTTTCTTTTAAAATGATTACGAAAGATTCTATCTATAATCATCTCTAACATATCACTATCAACGCCTGATTTAATTATCTCTTGTTTACTTAATCTATCTTCTACATATAGTTTCATAGCTGCATCTAACTGGGCATAAGTATAACCCAAATCAGCCTCATCGCTTTGAGCCTCCCATAAATCAGCTGATGGTGGCTTAGCTATTATGCTTTTACAAACACCTAAATATTTTGCCAAATCATATACTTCACTTTTATAAAGATCTCCTATGGGATTGAGAGCACTTGCTAAATCTCCATAGAGTGTTCCATAGCCTAACATCAGTTCACTTTTATTACTAGTGCCAAGAACTAGAGCATTTTGTCTTGCTGATATATCAAAAAGAGTAGCCATTCTCATGCGAGACGAAAAATTTCCTTTTCTTAAATTATCCATATTTGGATTTATTTTCTCATAAGCTTTTAACATCGGCTCTATTGATGATATTTCAAATTTTAGATTAAAGTCTTGACATAACTCTTTAGCATCATCTAGCGAATTTTGTGATGAATAATGAGATGGCATTTTTACACAAAGTAATCTGTCTTTGAAAACTTCTTGAGCTAAAACTGCAACAACAGCAGAATCTAAACCACCACTTAATCCAACCACTACATTTTTTAAACCTGTTTTGTTAACTTCATTTTCTAAAAAGTACTGTAAAAATTTTGTAATCTGACTATATTTACTCAATAATAATCCTTAAAATTATTTTGATTATTATATCTAAAGTAATTAAATAAAATAAAATTTAGAATGAAGTATTTTTATATATTTATATATCTTCGATACAATTTGATTCAAAGAGAGGTAGATATGAATATTAAAACAAAACCGATGGGTGACTATCAAACAAATTGCTATATAATAAGCGTAGAGGGCAAAGACTTTATAATTGACCCAGGAATTGATGCAACTCAGTGGGTTGTACAAAATGCAGTAAATCCAGTAGCTATTTTAAATACACATGGACATTTCGATCATGTTTGGTCAAATGCAGAGTTGCAAAAAAGATTAAATATACCACTTTATACCCCACAAGATGATGTAATGCTTTTAAAAACAAATGAATGGATGCCAAATCTACCGCCATCTACTCCAGATATACTAGTAAAACCAAACCAAGAATTTGACTTTGATGGTGTAAAAGTGAAATTTCACCACTTCAGTGGTCATTGCCCAGGCTGTTCTATGATAGAGATTGCTGGAGTTATGTTTAGTGGTGATTTTATATTTAATAAATCAATTGGGAGATGTGACTTACCATATTCAAATCCAGCTGATATGAAAAAAAGCCTACAAAGATTTAAAGAGCTTGATTTTGATATGCCCCTATATCCAGGGCATGGAAATTCAACAACTATAAAAAATGAGCAACAATATACTGATTATTGGATACAGAATTTATAAAAGTGGTCTTTTGACTACTTTTCATCCTCTTCTTCAGATAAAAGTTTAAGTTTTAAAACATGTCTTTCTGTAATTACTGTTTTAAACACTCCCTCAAATACTTTAATATCTAATACTTTACCAATAACATTTATATTTCTTTTGCGACCCTCTTTATGACGGACATCAGCTATAAAATTAACATGATCGCCAATTTTTACTGGTGATAAAAATTGAATATCACTAGCTACGAGAACTACATTTCTTTCGTTTACCGCAGCCATAGCCGCATAATCAGCTGCACAAAAAATAAATCCACCATGAATTAATCCCATGTCATCAGCAAGCATATCCATAGAAGTCTCTAAAGTTACTTCAACATGACCTTTTTCTTGTTTTGTGATTTTACCGCTAAAATCAGTATTTATTTTATTGTGAGTTTGAAGAATTACCTCTTGATCTTTTATGAGATATTCATTTAACTCTAAGTCAAACTCTTCTTCATTATTTTCTTTTTTCTTTTCACCTGCCATTACTTATCCTTTGTTAATCTCACATATACTCTTTGTGGAGCTGGATACCCTTCAATTGTTTTAGTATCATCATTTGGATCTAAAAAATCTTCCAATGATTGACCCTCTATCCAAGAAGTTTTTCTCTGCTCATTAAAATCAGTTTTTGAAGTCTCTAATACTTCAAACTCACTAAAACCAGCACGCAAACACCAATTTTTTAAAGCTTTCATTGTTGGTATAAAATATATATTTGGTATTTTTGAATAAGATGCCTCTGGACATAGTGCCATCTCTTTTTCTCCATCTATATAAAATGTATCTAAAATAACTTCACCTTTTTTATCAAGAGACTTAAAAAGTTGTTTTAACATTGCAACTGGATCACTTCTATGATAAAGCACACCTAAACAAAAAATAATGTCAAATTTGTATTCATAAAACTGAGCATGTTCAACTCCTAATAGTTCATAAACTATATCGCTTTTTACAAAATGATTTATAAAATCAAATTGTGTTTTATAAACTGGAGATGGGTCAAAACCAACCATCGATTTTGGTTTATCTTCAAGCATACGAAACATATAGTAACCATTATTACAACCTATATCGGCAACTCTTTTATCTTTTAAATTAAAATGTTTACGAAGTAGGTTATATTTTATATTGCTTTGCCACTCTGTATCTATAAATATATCAAAAAACTCAAAAGGACCTTTTCTCCATGGCATAAGTAATTTAAGCACTTCTAAAATATTTTTTGGTTTATCTCCATTAATAGTGATTTTATCACCTATTTTTACATTCCAAGAGCCATCTTCTAAATTATCTAATGCATCACGAAGAGGTTTGATATTTTTCCATGACATCCATTTTTGTCTATCTTCTCTTAAGTGATTTAAATTCATTTTATGCTTTTTATATCTAAATTTTAATATAATTGTATCTAATTTAATAGATTTCTTGCATAACCTAGAGCCCCAGTCAAGCTGAGGATGGCCAAAACTCCTATATTACGATACTCTTAGCTTGACTAGGAGTCTAGTTTTTTAGTTGTATGAGAAGTCTATAAAGTAAATAAAAATCTCTTTGCAAGGAATTTAATGAGATTAGAGAAAAAAGCTACTGTTGTATCAACTAGCGTTGCTGCATTACTTGTTATTATAAAAATGACTGTTGGTGTACTTAGTGGTTCCATAGCTGTTTTAGCATCTGCCATTGATAGTCTTTTAGATTTAATAGTCTCTCTTTTTAATTTCTTTGCCCTAAATACATCAGAAAAAGTACCAGATGAAAATTTTAACTTTGGAAGGGGAAAAGTAGAACCTCTTGCTGCTGTAATAGTGGGTACTGTTATCTCCCTCTCAGCACTCTTCATCCTTTATGAAGCACTCATAAAAATCTTTCATCCACGAGAAATGACTTATATGATTGAATCTATTTGGGTTATGATTGTATCAATAATAATTACAGCAATATTAGTAATTTTTTTAAATCATGTAGCTAAAAAAACCAATAATATGGTTATTAAAGCAGATGCTCTTCATTATAAAACTGATTTATTTTCAAATGGGGCTGTCCTTATAGCACTTGGTCTTATTTACTATACAGGGGAACAACTAATTGATTCAATACTAGGTGTTGGTATCGCTATTTATATGATTTACTCAGCAATGCCAATTATAAAAGAGGGTATTTTAATGCTTTTAGATGCTGCATTACCAGAAGAAGAAGTTCAAAAGATAGAAAATATTTTAAAAAATGAAAGTGGAATTACTGATTATCATTTTTTGCAAACAAGAGAATCTGGTTCACATATATTTATAAGTGTACATGCTGTATTTAATATAAGTATATCTCTATACGATGCTCACTTAATCTCAGACAAACTTGAAGATGCAATGAAAAATTTATTTGATAATAAAATAGCCCATATTATAATTCATATGGACCCTTACGATGATTCTGAAATAAATGAAGAGGAAAGCAAATAATAGATGAAAAATATTTCAAAAGATCAAGCACAACATAGAGCTAATCAAATAGAAGCTTTTGAAAAAGAATTAAAATATATTGAAGATGATAATATTGTAACTATCTCTCAAGAGCAAAAAAACTCTATTAAAACTTATCATAAAACAATTTTAAAAAATCTTACCGCTTCTTTTGATATTGATTCAACAAACAAGAAGAAACAATTGAGTCTTGGAATGAAAATAACTTCATTTTTAGCAGCCTTAGGCTTAGCATTTAGTATATATTTAATGTTTTTAAATTTTTGGGGAGATTTTAATACAAATACTCAAGTGGTAATTCTTATACTCACACCCTTAGCCTTATTAGCAATTACAATGAAACTATCACAAATAGAAACTACTAGTTATTATGCAAAAATTGCAGGACTCTTAAGTTTTACAACATTTGTTATAAATCTTTCAATGTTAGGTCAAATTTTCAATATAGCACCATCTCCAAATGCTTTTTTAATCTGGTCTATTTTTGCTTTACTTCTCGCATATGCGATAAATGCGAGACTACTACTTGGTATATCTATAATATTTTTCTCGTTTTTTATGTCTGCAAAATTTGCTACATGGGGTGGAGGTTATTGGATAGGGTTTGGTGAACATCCTGAAAATTTTTTACCAATTGCGATTATATTATTTTTAACTTCATTTATAGCACATAAAAGAGTCTGGGGTTTTGAAGCTATCTATAGAGTATTTGCTATCCTTTTATTCTTCATACCAGTTTTAATCTTATCAAACTTTGGAGGTGCGAGTTACTTTGATGTAGATGAAGATTTCATTGAAGTTTTTTATCAGGTTATTGGATTTGTTTTTAGTGCTTTAGCAATCTACATTGGTACAAAAAAAGGATTAAGAGAGGTTGTAACTAGTGGAAATATTTTCTTTACTATATTCTTATACACAAAATTTTATGATTGGTTTTGGGAGTGGATGCCAAAATATCTTTTCTTTTTAATCATTGGGCTCAGTGCAATTTTAATTTTAATACTATTAAAACGATATAGAGATAAGGCTTAACATGAAATTTTTAAACTCATCAAGAAATCTTTTTCTTTTATCTTTTTTAGTAATTATTTTAACAAATACCTTTATATTCGCAAATATTTATATAAATAGATTTGGAGATGCAACCTCCAATGTAGTACTAAGCGAAAGGGAATTAACTGTCCCGTACAACTATAATAAAGAAAACAGTAGTATCTCTTTAAGAATAAAATATAGAGTTGCAGGTGAAAACACACACCAACCATATTACAATAAAAAAGCATATTGGCTAAATGAAAAAAAACTTCAAGAGCTAGGATTTGATACAAAAAAATATAATAAATATAAAAATCAAAGATCACCTCTTAAAAAAGAAGTTTTTATAGTATTAGAACAAAATGCGCAAGCATATAAGCGCTCTTTAAGATTGGCTCAAGAAGAATTTTCTAATTTAGATTATAAACAAAAAAGCAACATAAAGAGAAAAAAAGAAAATTTACGCATAGAAAAAGAGGAAAATTCTAGATTATTTGTAATAGATGCAGGAATTGATTATGCCAAATTAAGGCAACTATATACTGATAAAACAAAATATATTATTGCTAAAGGTACAGTAAGATTTAGTAACTATGCAAACATAAATGGATATATAGATAAATTAAGTATTTCGAATGTTCATGTTACACTAAAGCATAAAAATTTATTGAAAAATAAAAATGCAAAATTCAAGGCTCTTATAAAATATGGAAGTCGTTATGAGCCTTGGATTAGTGAAATAAATTAAGAGTTTAGAGCCGTCCCATGCAAGAATCTCTAATGACTATGTGTTCCACAGCCACCACCACAGCACCCACCCTCAGATGAATCATTTACGGTGATAACAAAATCATTTTCAACTTCAAGAAGTTTAAAGTTATGCTTAGCACAAAAATCGTCATTCATAGTATTTACCATCTCAATGCCCTTTAGTAAGGCACCATCTTTTGACTTAATCGCTTCATTATTAACCATGTTACTTTTTTTAAAGCAACTACACTCTTTTTCTATTATAATTTTAAACATAATTATCCTTATTTAGTGTAAATTATATCTGTTAGAATTAATATATTGCTTACTTATTTTAACTAATATTTAGTTTTTAGTTTAATATCTACTCAGCAACTCTATATATAAGTTGACCTGCTAGTTCCATGTATAGGCTCTTTTTTAACTCTTGTATCTTTGTAGAATTTTCAAAAGCGTGATTTTTAACAATTTGATTTATATTTTCATAATCGTGAGTTTGTGAAAGTAAATCTTCCATTACAGCCATTTTCTCTATTAATCTATCAAACTCATCTTTTATTAAATCTTCACTTAATTGCGCTGATATATCCCAATATTTTGAAACTGGCGAACCTGCAAAGATATCATCTTCATCTTCAAAAAGTGCAGCATATTTATTCATAATAATCCTTATTAAGTTTTTGAAATTCTACCTAAAATCTATTAACTTTATTTAGCAAACTCTATAGCTCTACTTTCACGAATAACATTAACTTTTATTTCACCAGGATATTGAACTTTTTCCTCTATCTCTTTTGCTATCTCTTTTGCTACTAATATAGCCTCATCATCATTTACAAGTGAAGCGTTTACTATAACTCTAACTTCTCGACCAGCATTTATTGCATAAGCTTGTTTTACACCAGTATGTTCTGAGGCTATCTCCTCTATCTCCGTAACTCTTTTTAAGAAACTCTCAAGCACTTCTCTTCTAGCGCCTGGTCTTGCGGCTGAAAGAGCATCTGCTGCACATACAGCAGCACACTCTATTGTCTCCATCTTTGCGTGACCATGATGAGCATAAATCGCATTTATAACAACTGGGTGTTCGTTATATCTAATACAAAGCTCAGCTCCTAAATCAACATGATTTCCATCATAATCATGAGTTAGCGATTTTCCAATATCATGTAAAAGCCCAGCTCTTTTTGCAAGTCTTATATCACCGCCCATCTCACCAGCCATAACACCAGCTAGATGTGCAACTTCAAGAGTATGTGCAAGCGAGTTTTGACCATAACTAGCACGATATCTTAATTTACCAATTAACTTCACTAATTCAGGGTTCATCACTCCTATATCCATTTCAGAAATTAAATCTTCGCCCTCTGTTAATATTGAATCTTCAAACTCTTCACTTACTTTTTTAAATATCTCTTCAATACGAGCAGGCTGAATACGACCATCTTCAATAAGTAACTTTATAGTCTTAATAGCAATTGCACGACGATAAAGATTAAAACTACTCACTAAGATTGCATTTGGGGTATCATCAATAACAACATCAACACCTAGTATATTCTCCAAGGATTTTATATTTCTACCCTCTTTACCAATGATACGACCTTTTAAGTTATCATCATCTAAATGGATTAAACTAGTAAGTTTTTCTTGTGCAAATTCACCTGCAAACTTGCTTGTAGCTTGGGCTATTATATAGTTAGCTTTTTGTTTAGCTGTTTTTTTGGCTTCGTTTTCATATTTACGAACAATATGAGCAATGTCTGAGCGAGATTGCTCTTCAACTTTTTCAAGCAATAGCTTTTTTGCTTCATCTTTTGTCATACCAGCACTATGTTCCATTGCGTGCAGTGCTTCATCTATTTTATTTGCATACTTTTGTTTTAAAGATTCAAGTGACTTTTCATTTCTTTTTAAATCAATTTTTCTTGCTTTTAAAGCAATACTTTCTTCTTGAATTCTTTTTTCTTCATTTTTCTTAAAATTCTTAAAGTTTTGCTCTTTTTGCATAACATCGTCTTCTCTTTGACGCATATCAATTTTAGCTTTGGCTTTTGCATTTTCATATTGTTTTGTCGCTTTTAGTTCTATCTCTTGAGCTTTTAAATTACTTTTATTTAAAATATTTTGTGCTTCGTGTTCAATCACATTTGCTTTCGCTTTTGCTTGATCTACAAATATATTAAAATTAGCATTAGTGATTTTTTTAGAGACAAAAAAACCAATAACACCACCAACTGTAGCTATAAAACCGCCAAGTAATATCTCTGTTAACATTTTAATCCTATTTTTTGACAAGCCTTATTAGTCGCACTCAATAGCAAATCACCCTTAACATCATATGAGTCACATATGGACTTTTTTGTAAAACACAAGTCCATTTGTATAAAAATTGTGTATGGTTTCTTTTTTAATTTTGCAAAAAAACGATCATACATCCCTTTTCCAAACCCTATTCTTTGTAAATTTCCATCAATTCCTACTATTGGCACTATGGCTATATCAATATTATCTATTTTTTTAAAACTATAACCCGCTTCATATATGTTAAACTTCTTTTTTCGTAGCGGCAACCTAAATGGTACTACCTTAAAACTTTCATTTTGCATAAATGGCAACAAGATTTCATTATTTTTGCGTAATTTATTGATAGTTTTTCTTATATCTGCTTCATTTATAAGTGGATAATAAAAAAGTATTTTTTTATTTTTAATATTTTTCAGTTCAAATTGAAGTTTATTATTAATTAGATTATTTTTATAAACTCTATTAAAAGAACTACTCTTCTTCATAATTTTTAAACATTTTTTTCTAAATAATGTTTTTGTAAGGGTCATGTTAAACCTTTATTGCTATACTTTCATTAATTCTACTAAAAAAAGGTATATTTATGCTTAAAAAAGCTTTATTCGCAACTCTCATAACACTAAGTACGCTATTTTTTGTCTCTTGTGATGATGATCCTAACGATATGGTATCTTCCAACGAATTCGTATTAACAACTCTTGATAATACTGAAATAGTTGTTAAAAAAGATAAAGATGCTTTTTATATTGAAAATAAAAAAGATAAAATTGTTATTTTTGATATATTTGCAACATGGTGTCCACCATGTCAAGATTCCGTTTCGCATCTAAATTCACTTCAAGATAAGTTTAAAGATGACTTAATTATTATTGGTATTACTATTGAAGAGCAAGAGTTTGATAAGGACGGTAATGTTATAAATGATAAACTAAATGATTTCAAGGCAGAATATAACGCAAAATATATTATGGTTAATTCTTCGCAAAATAAAAATTTAAATGCAGCTATAACAACAATGCTAGAGATGGGTCCTAGGCATCCTATTCCTGTTATAGCTATGTACAAAGATGGAGAATATATCAATCACTATGTTGGTGCAGTTCATGAAGAATTTATAGAGAGTGATATAAAAAGAGCATTGGGGAAATAAATAATGAAATTATTTTTATTGCTAAAAGATAAAGCTTTAGTTATAGGAATTTTTCAAAGAATTTACTTCTTAGAACAAGGAGACACATAAGTGTTTGGATTTATAAAAAAATCTCTTAGCAAAACTGCTGAGGCTCTTAAAGCCGTAGTACCAAAAAAGAAAATTTTCTTTTCAAAAGATGAGATAGAAGATATTTTATTAGAAGCTGATGTTGAATATGATTTAGTGCAGAGCATTTTAAATGATATACACCATAGAGATATTACACGGGATATCTTACGCCCATTACTTTTAAAGACATTTAATTATGCCTTATACAAAGAAACAGAGTTTAAGGCACCCTTCGTTGAGCTTATTATTGGTGTTAATGGAGCTGGAAAAACAACAACTATCTCCAAGCTTGCTTTTAGATACAAAAGTGAAGGCAAGCAAGTGATACTTGGTGCTGGTGATACATTTCGTGCAGCAGCGATTGAGCAACTTACACTTTGGGCAAACAAACTAGATATTGCAATAGTAGCATCAAAACAAGGGCATGACAGTTCTGCTGTTGCATATGATACTATTGATTCAGCAAAAGCAAAAGGTTTTGATAATGTAATAATCGATACAGCAGGACGATTACACACTCAAACAAATTTATCAAATGAGCTTAAAAAAATCAATCGAATTTGCGACAAAGCTCATCCAGGCTCACCACATAGGACAGTTTTAATTATAGATGGAACTCAAGGAAACTCTGCAATTGCACAAGCAAAAGCATTTAATGAAATGATAGGGATTGATGGTATTATCATCACAAAATTAGATGGAACAGCCAAAGGTGGCTCAATTTTTTCTATTGCTCACGCATTGGAGCTTCCTATCCTTTATGTAGGTACTGGTGAACAGCCGGAGAACCTAACACCATTTGACAAATATGAATTTGTTGATGGTTTGCTTGATGCTATATATAAAGAAGAATAATGACATTTAAAGAACTAGGGCTTAATGAGCCTCTTTTACGCGCTATAAAAGATCAAGGTTATACAAAAGCAACACCAATCCAACAACAAGCTATACCTATTGTATTAAGCCATAAAGATGTTTTAGCTGGAGCTCAAACAGGTACAGGTAAAACTGCTGGATTTACACTACCATTATTACAAAACCTAAGTGAGCATCCTAAAAAAGGTAAAACCCATGTTAGAGCATTAGTTTTAACACCAACACGAGAACTTGCAGCTCAAGTTCAAGAAAGTATTTACACTTATGGTAAATATCTTCCGTTTAAATCAACTGTAATTTTTGGTGGGGTAAAAATAAATCCTCAAATCACTATACTTCGCAAAGGTGTAGATATAGTTGTAGCTACACCTGGGCGCTTACTTGACCATATATCTCAAAAAACAATTGATTTATCACATGTTGAGTGTTTAATTCTTGATGAAGCTGATAGAATGTTAGATATGGGCTTTATAAATGATATTAAAAAAGTATTAAATGTACTTCCTAAAAAACGTCAAACATTACTTTTCTCAGCAACATTCTCAAAAGATATAAAAAAATTAGCAGATTCACTATTAAATAAACCAATACTAATTGAGGTTGCTCGCTCAAATGCCTCTGCTGAGAGCATTAAACAAATTGTTCATCATGTAGATAAGTCTCGAAAAAGAGAACTTCTTACCCATCTTATAAACGAAGGTAACTGGTCACAAGTTTTAGTTTTCACTCGTACGAAACATGGAGCAAATAAACTAACAGCTCAACTAGATAAAGATGGTATTACAGCCGCTGCAATACACGGAAATAAATCTCAAGCGGCAAGAACAAGAGCACTAAAAGAATTTAAACAAAATAAAACTAGAGTTTTAGTAGCTACAGATATTGCAGCTAGGGGTATAGATATAGATCAACTTCCACATGTTATTAATTTTGAATTACCAAATGTCTCAGAAGATTATGTACATAGAATTGGAAGAACTGGTCGTGCTGGGAACAAAGGTGTAGCATGTTCATTAGTATGTGTGGATGAATTAGAATTTTTAAAAGATATTGAAAAACTTATCAAAAAAGATATTGAAAAAGTAACAATTGCTGGTTTTGCAGTAGATAGATCTATAAAAGCAGAACCTATTAACATGGGTGGAAACAGACAAAAACAATCTCGAAACTCTAACTCTAACTCTAGAAATCGTTCAAGAAATAGAAATAGGTCATAACATAAAGTTTACTCCCAATCATCAAATTTAGATTTTGTGTGTTTGTCTTTTTTATAGCGTCTTGCATTTTTGCTCTTATCTAGTTGATTTGAGCGATAAATAAGATCTTCTTTAACATGATCAACACCTTTTTCACTATCTTTATATTCAATCATTTTTTTCACTAGTTTTTGCAAACCTTGAAGTTCCCCTTTATACAGTGGGAGTTCCTCTATTCTATTTAATAATTTTAAAGCATTATCTATCTTTTTGTTATATCCTTTCATAGTTAACTCTGGAGTGTTTAAAAAATACGATATGATGCTTTTATGAAATCTTTCTAATGCCCTAATATAACGGAGTCTTTGAGAATTTTCAATTATTTTATTTGATGCCATTTTCAACCTATTATTTTATTATTGATATAATTATACAATTATTCTTTGGAGATAACTTGAAAAAAATACTATTTATAACCCTTTTCATGTGTACAGCACTTTTTGCTGAAATACTAAAAAACGAATACCCAACACAAAAACTTCTTAATGATAAAGTTCCAATTGTTGATATAAGAACATTACCTGAGTGGGTAGAGACTGGACTAATTCAAGGTGCAATCCCTATCATGTTTTTTAACCAACAAGGTGGCTATAATGTAGATGCTTTTTTAAATGAGTTAAATAAAAAAGTAGATACTACAAAACCATTTACAATTATTTGCAGGACTGGTAGTCGCACAAAAATTGTAGGAGGTTTTTTAGCTCAAGAACTTGGATATAAAGTAACAAATTTATTGGGTGGTATGGTTTATGTAAAAATGAAAAGGCTTCCAATAGTGCCATTTTAGATATAGATGAAAATCCTAAAAATTATATTTTTATTGACACTAAGAGTTGTTATCACACTTAGTGTACTTGGTTTTTTTGTCTTTTTGCTATGGGGAGCACTTTACCTTATGTTTTTAAAGTAAAGACTTAATCACATTACTTACACCTAGATGTAAATTATAGTTAGCTATTGGAAAGTCTAGTTTTTCATCTTCTAAATTTACACTATATCCATGAAGATAATTAGCTAAAGTATTTAAATCAACATCCGTAACCTTAAAAAACAACGATTTCAGGCTTACAAAATCACTCCATTGAAAAAATAACTCTGGAGTTAATTCATCAACTCTTTGTCCCTCAGGGTTAAACAATCTGTTTTCATCTCTAAGTGGAATAAGTATAGATAAAATTGCATCTGAAAATGGCACCACTTTTTCAAGCCAAACTGGTGATTCGTTTCTTAAATCTAACTCTTTGCTTATAGCACTAATTATCTCATCTCTTGTTGCATTTTTAAATAGTTCATAGCTTTTTTCTGTCATAGTTACTTCTTTTTTGCAAATGATACCTTTTTAAGTATAATTTCACTTTTAAACTGGAGACTTATTTTGAAATTTAACAAAAGTTTTATAACTAACCTAATCGCGATAATACTGATAATTATCTCTTACTATATTGAACCGAAATATTCTTCATATTTTTTATTTACTGGTCTTTTTGCACTCTCTGGAGCTTTAACGAATCAACTAGCAATCCACATGCTATTTGAGAGAGTTCCTTTTCTTTATGGTTCCGGCATTATTCCTGCAAGATTTGAAGAGTTTAAAAGTTCTATAAAAAGTTTAATGATGGAGCAATTTTTCACACATGAACAATTAAATAATTTTTTAAAAAATGAAGAAAAAAAGATAAACTTAGAACCAATCATACAAAATACAGATTTCGCGCCAGCCTATGATGCACTTACAAAAACAGTGATGGAATCATCTTTTGGCGGTATGCTTGGAATGTTTGGTGGAGAAAAAGCACTAGAGGGACTTCGTGAACCATTTGAGAGAAAATTAAAAAGTGCTGTTATAAAAATAACAAACTCAGAGGCATTTAACAATACTCTTCAAACTCACATGCAAAACTCATCCCTTAGTGATGATATGATAAAATCTATTGAAGATGTTATTGATTCAAGATTAGATGAACTTACACCTAAAATGGTAAAAGACATAGTACAAAATCTAATTAAAGAGCATCTTTCTTGGCTTGTTGTATGGGGTGGTGTATTTGGAGGACTTATTGGATTAGTGTCATCTTTCTTGATATAGCCCTTATTAAGTTTTCTATTTTTTAAGTTTTACTACAAATCTTACTTCCATTCTATTGTTTTAAATTTTGAAAATTAATCAAATATGCGACAATTTAGGTTATCCCTCCGAACATATGATATTACTAATTTTAGAAAAAGAGGGTGTATTTAAAGAATAGTGCAAAATATACTCTAAAAATGTTCACTAAAATTTCTAAAATTATCAGATTGAACCAATTTTACTTCAGTCGATATTTCAGCAAAATGTTTTTTAGCACATCTTATTTTAGAAGATTCAGAAGTTTTAATATCTAAACCTAAATCACTCCCTTTACTCTCAACTACAAAGTAAAGTTTCTCCTCATTTTCTTCTACTATCATAACAGCCCAGTCAGGGTTATATGTCCCT
>JAKISX010000037.1 GCA_021648405.1 Sulfurimonas sp.
ACTCTTTAATATAGTAACCTTTGTATCCAAGTAATATGACAAAATCATTGAAACCATAAGTAGAATATATTTTCATGATATGCCATAAAATCGGTTTTCCACCTATCTCAACCATTGGCTTTGGTCTGATATCTGTTTCTTCACTAAGTCTTGTTCCAAATCCACCCGCTAGTAACAGTACTTTCATATATGTTAATCCTTATCTAATTCAAATGCTTTTACGATATTTTCTTCTGTTGGTTCTATAAAAAAATTCTCCCTATACCAGTTAGCTATATTTTGAATTTCCTCTATATTATTTTTTCTATACTCTGTGAGTTGATTATACAATCTTTTTACATCATCCTCTCTAAAAGCAATATCCCAAATCTTACCCCTACCATATTCTATTAATGGATTTGCAGTTAAATTATCATGACTTGCTATAATTATGACAGACACTCCACAAGCTACAGCTTCAACTGATGTACCAGATGCCGTTCCTATTACTAGTTCTGCACTTTCAAAAAGTTTATAGATACTGTCATTGGATACCGTTATATTTGTTGGTAGTTCTCCAAATCTTGATATATTAACAGCTGGATGATTTTTAAAAATTATATTATCAAAAAAAGATAAATTATATAACATATACTTTGTATCTTTTTCAATATATGAACCAAGTAAAATTATACTTGTACCAATTGATGAAAACTTATATAAAAAAACATCTTTATATCTAAAGGAAACTCCATTTTTGTATTTTACTTGTTCTCTATTTTGTATATAATACTTTCCGTTTACCAAAACATCATGAAAAGAAGTTTTTTGTACGAAGTCAATATCATAAATATAAGAATTAAAATATGTTTCATAATTAAGATAAAACTGGCATCCATATAACTTTATATCGCTTCTATTAGTCCTAACTCCATAATTAAAACTTCTCTCAATAACTTGAAATTCACTCCATGAATATATTTTATTTATTCTATTACTTAACATCGTAATATTTTCACCAAAAATATACCTACTAAAAGCATCAAATCCAACAGATTCTATATCTTTTATAAGTTCATTGTTAAATAATATATCTTGTTGCGTATTTTCTTTTTGTAACAATCTTAAAGTTTTAAATGGGTACATTAATATCATTAAAAATATTGATATAAAATCCTTTAATGATAACAGTTCAAATTCAAATAAAAAATTTCTTTTATCCTTATTAATAATTTTAAAAAATTTTATCAGTTTAAATGGGTTTTTATTTATTCCATATATTCTAGGCAAAAAAATATAGTTTTTATTATATTTATTTAAAATATCATACAAGCCAATAAAATACTTTTCTTCAAATTTACTATTATTATTTATATTGTCAATCAAACAAAAAATATCTATACCAATATATTTTTCTAACTGTAATTTACTTTTTTTATAATAAATTTTATATAAAATAAAACTTATTAAATATGAAAGTAAAAAGTAAAATTGTTTTAGATAAAATTTCAAACTACTTTCTAAAAATTTATAAATATTATTATGTTCCCTATAATCCTTTAAAAAAAACTTTTTAGGAAAATATGTACTATATGGGTTACTTATCAAAGTTGTATTTATAATAGCAAATATATCAACCTTCATATTACTTTTAATATTCTTTAAATAATTATGAAATTCTTCTTTTCTATTTTCATAGGCTTCATTTAACTTTTTCGGATTCATAGTGTAAACCCATTAAAGCTATTAATATAATCAAATTTTTTTAATTTCGAATTGTTATATCCATAAAATTTAATACCGTTTTTTATAGATGCATTATAGTCTGTCATTGCATCACCAATTAATATTGTTTGTTCCTTTTCATAACTATACTTATCAAAAATATTTTTTACAAGAATCTCTTTTTTTGTTGGAGAGCCATCAATTGTAATAAAATATTTTGTTAATTTTAGATAATTACATAAATTATTCAACTCATTATGTTCTGCACCTGAAACTATATGAAAATTATATTTTGTATAGTTTGCTTTAATAAAATTCATAGAATCTTCTATTAAATTATTTTTATCATTTATCTTTTTTTTTATGATCATGCCAAATTTTTTAGCTAGTTGCAAGATTTCTTCTTCTGTAATATCTTTCATTAAAACATCATTGTAAAAATACTTAATTTTGTCAAATCTAGAAACACCACCATTTTCAAAATGATATTTATATAGTTTTTGTCTAAAATCATTACTGTAGTCTTTAAAAAGTTCTAAAAAACCATCACCCTTAATCTTCATACTATCGAGTATTACACCATCAAAGTCCCATAGCACTGTTTTAACCATTAGTGATTCCAAAAACTGTACATGGGAGACCATCACAAGAAGCTATTCTAAGAGGTGAGACTATAATTTTATCTATCATTGTTGTTTCATAAATATCCCTTAAATCCATATCTTCTAAAAGTAATATTGGCTTTTTAGGATTTAAAAACCTTTTGTGCGCTTCTCTACCTAGTAGTCTATCTTGTATACAGGATACAGAAATCGAGTCAAATCCAAAAACTCTAATATTTGAAAATTTATTCTTTATGTAATCATATATATCTGGATGAAATCCATAATTTTTTTCCCAAAATTCATCTGTATCTCTGATATTACATATTCCAGTTTTAACAATTAAAATATCATAATTATTATCTTCCATACTTGTAAGTTTAGCTATTAGTTCATCTTTTATAATTAACACTTTTGGTTCTATTTCTATAATTAATGGATTATTAAATAGCCAAAAGTTAGCATCATAATTTTCTACAGTTTGACCATCTTCATAAAAGTGATATGGCATATCAATATGTGTTCCTATGTGAACTGTTGTGGCTATTGAACTGTCATTTGCAATTTTTCCTTCGTTTATCGAATTCTTTTTTTCTATTACAAATTTATTTCGATTACCGTAAGTGGGCGTATTTTCATCCAAGGTATACGATAAAAAAATCATCTATAGCTCTTCATGAATTACTTGTATGCATTCTAGCAAGCCTTGCCCCAAGTCTATATATGGATTCGCTACTAACTTCTTAGCAACACTTGGATGAAAAGAGTATGGAGTAATCTTATAATGTCCCATATTATTACTATCAATCTGTTTAATATCTAACTTATTTTTCATAATTTCATTTATCATAGTTAATAGATCTATTCTTTTTAATTTTTCAATACCTGTTAAAATAATATGCTCGTTTTCGTATTGTATATCTTCTAATATATCAACAGAAAGTTTCGCTGCATCAGCAGCATGAATATATTCTCTTAAATCTTCTCCATCACCTTTATAATGCAATTCTCCTGAGTGTATAGCATCATATAATAGATTATAAATGTAATTATTATGGCTAGCTCTCTCTCCATATAAAGATCCATAGCGAATAACAGTATATTTTAAACCATAGCGTTGATAATACTCTTCTGTTAGTTTCTCAGAGGTCTGCTTACTAATCCCATAGAAAGAACCTTCATCGCTTAATGCATAGGCACTACTTGCATATACCATTCTTTCTATACCTTCGGTTTCTCTACAGGCTTCCAGTATGTTTAAATGTCCCATAACATTTATATTCATTGAATTGATTGGTTTATGGATAGCCTCTTCTAAGTTTGCAATAGCAACAAAATTGTAAACAAAATCAGCATCAGATACAATATCTTTAATCTTTTCATAATCCATAATATTACATTGAACAAACTCTTGATTTTCTTGCAGATATTTAGATGCATTCATATCTGCAACAATCACATTACAACCTCGACGAGTTAACTCATCAGCTACATATGAACCTAAAAAACCACTCCCACCGAAAATAACAACTTTCTTATCATTTAACATATAAATTCTTTTCTATATTTAATATTTTACAAATTTTATAAAATAATTCTTCAGTAAAATCAAGAATTAATTTGATTTCTTCTTTTGGAGGTAAGCAATAATTTGGATTTGGATATCTATCTTCTTTAAAATACTCTGTTGCACAATACAAAAGAATAATTTCTGATTCTTCTAATTGTAATTCATCTATTTGTTCATATATTTCAAATAAATCATGTGTTTTTGGTATTTTACTATTTGTAAAAGCCAACATCGATTTTAACAATTTTCTATCGCTTGTTGTAAATCATTTCCAATACTATCAGTATAATGATTAGCCTCGTACAATATTTGAGCCGATCTAAAGTCATGATATGCTATAGTCAACCATTCTATTGAAGCAGTTTCATTCATATATTACTTCCATATATTACTTTACCTTTTTCTAAAACTTCTTTTTTATAAAAATAATCACTCCTATTATTTATAAATGTCTCACTAGCCACAATAAAATCAAAACTTACTTTATATTTAGATGCTAAATCACGTATACTTTTTCTTGCTTCAATTTTGTATTGCCTTGCCTCCGTTTTATCTATATCCTTAACAAGAAATAAATCTATATCACTATCTTCATTTGGCTGACAATACGCATAGCTTCCAAAAAGTATAATTTTTTGAGGATCCAATTTCTTTAATCTATTAACGATTAAAGGCTTTAATATTTGTATATCTATCATATTTATTTACTTTATAAACCTGTATTTATATGTATTTTAACATAACTTCGTAAATGCTCAATAGCACTCATACCCATTGCTTCAACAGCCTCTTTCGCATTTCCACCAATATGTGGTGTACAAATTAAGTTTGGCAATTGCAAAAACTCTTTGTCAGTTGGAGGTTCTTCCACATAAGCATCTATGGCTGCACCAGCAATTACTCCATTTTTCAGAGCCACTTTCAGATCATTCTCATTTATTAATCCACCACGAGCACTGTTTAAAAGATATGAACTAGGTTTCATAAGCCTCATTGTATCCAATGTTATAAAATTATCTGTTGTCTCATCAAGAGGTGTATGTAGGGTTATGAAGTCTGAGTTTTTATACAACTCTTCCTTTGTCACCTCAATTAAATCATTTTCTTTATAGTATTTGTCTTGATTAATGATATCATTTACTAGGATCTTACAACCAAGTGGTTTCAGCAATCGCACAACTTCTTTAGCAATAAAACCTACGCCAATAATGCCAATGGTTTTACCACTTAACTGAAATCCTCCAGCCTTATTCCAAATACCATTTTTTAGTTCATTTGATGTGGTATATAAATTTCTTGAAAGCATAAGCATATAACCCAAGGTCATCTCTGCAACAGAAAGTTTATTTACACCTCCTGTCCAACCAATAGCTATATTTCTCTTTTTACAAGCAGCTTTATCAATGTTATTTAACCCTACACCATACTTAGAAATAATTTTAATATCTGGGCATAAAGACAATACTTCTTCATCCATTGGCTCAAGTCCAACAATAACAGCATCTGCATCTTTAATATACTCAATTAACTCTGTTTTATTGAATCTTTTTCCTTCAAGATTTAACTTTGCTTCTGGAAAATATTTTTTCATCTCTTTTTGTAAAATAGTATTTTTTGAAAAAGATGGGGATGTTGCTACAATATTCATTACTCGCCTCCGGCAACAGTTACAATACTGCCTGTCATAAAACTATTTTTACTTGAAGATAAAAATAGTATCTGCTCCGCTATCTCTTTTGTTTCAGCCATTCTTCTTAAAGGTATCAACTCAACACGGTCATTCATATTTTTATTTTTATTTATCTTATGTATATCTGTATCTGTAACACCAACACGTATAGCATTAACTAAAATATTGTATTTTGAGCCTTCTTTTGCTAAAGAGAGAGTCAAGCTTTCTAAGGCAGCCTTTGATATTGTATAAAACATAGAAGAATAAGAACCCCCATATTTTACACCTATACTTGAGATATTTATAATTTTACCTGAGCTAAAGTTTTTCATAATATGTATAAACATTTTTGAAAGAATAAATGGAGCTTTTAAGTTCACATTTAACACTTCATCAAATGCTTCAATACTTAGATCTTTATCTGTATCTGCTGACATGTACAAACCTGCATTATTAACAAGCACATCTATACGCTCTGTCTCTTTCATCACTTCTTTAAATAACTCTTCTGTTTCATTCATATACAATAAATTAGCCTTAACAAGAAAAAGGTTTTTATTATCTAAACTTTCGAGACTATTTCTATTCTGATTATAGTGGGCAAATACTTTATAATTATTATCAAGGAAAAGTTGTACTGTGGCAAACCCTATACCACTATTTGCTCCTGTAATCAGAACTGTTTTCATTTTTTTATTTCCCAAGCCTTAAAATTATTTTCACCTATAACTGTACCATCAACATCACATTTGTTACAAGGTTTGAAGTTTCTACTATCTTTTGAAAGAATTTTTCTGGTGTTTTCAATCATCTTACCCTTCCATAAATCGAAAATATGTTCATCTTTTAAGTTTCCATAAACAATAGACTTATTCCAATCATGCGGACACAACAGCATGTCTCCGTTATAATCAATCAGTGTCATATAAAATGGATAGTAGCATTTCTGCTTTAATGGAAGCTCAACAACCTTTTCTTCCTTTTCATCTCTGTATTCATTTGAATCAACTAAACCAGCTCTATTGGAAATTGTAATTCCATAGTTTCCATTTTCAAAATAACGACGTCTTAAGATCATGTTATCTTCTTCGATTCCAGACTCTTCACGAACAGCATTAAAGTGTTTAATCTGTTCAGCACCATCATACATACTGATTGAGATAGTATCAAGTCCTGAACCAACAAGTGCTTTTAATTTTTTAGCTGTTAAAAGGTCTCCATTACTAACCATTTCTATGCGTACATTGGGTAGTTTTTTGCGAGTTATACTAATAAGTTTTTTGATATCCTTATGTAAAAGTGGCTCTGAAAATGCAGAAAAAAGTAGTTTGCCTTCATAATCAATGCTTTGAAGATCATCTATAATTTTAGAATATAAATTAATATCCATTACATCTTTAGAATACTCATACACATCAGGATTAGATACAGGACAAAAACTACAGCTTCTATTGCAATTACCAGCAATATTAAACTCTATAATAGAAAAAATAGGAAAATCATTTATTGTTGTTAAGTTTTCATCGACTATTTTATTTTTTCTAATTGTACTTGGATCAATAAATCTAGTTTTCAAACTGCTTCTCTTTTAAATATATAGTTATACTGGGTTTCATATTCTGTTCCTACGAACATATCAGAATGTCTTTTTTCTTTTAATACAAGACCCCTCTCTTTTAAGAAGCTTATCATCTCTTCTGTTCTTTTTTCCGTCTCATCAAGTTCTATAAGAACGCCTTTTATTTGAAAATCAAATAGTGTCTTATCTGCTCCATAAAGTATTCTATCTTCTATACTATCTACATCTATTTTAATATAATTTGGAACTTCAAAACCATATTTTTCTATTAGTTCGTCAATAGAGTATGCAAACATGCCCTGCTTAAAAACAACTTCTTTTACCATACTTCCGGCATGTACACTTTCAAGATTACCCGTATTAAACTCATTTAAGGCACCACCCAGCTCTGTGCTAGTCATATTTAAGTATCCAAACTCATTTTTATCTGATACAGCTATTGAAAATAGATACACATTATCTTTCAGGTTATTAAGTTCAATATTTTTTGATATAAAAAAAGTATTTAAAGCAGATGGTTCAAAAGCAAATACATTCATCCCTTTAATACCAGCATACACCGAATAAAGACCTACATTTGCTCCTATATCCCAAAGAGTGTCTTCTTTTTTCATTCCATCAATCCACTCTATAGTTTCGGGTTCTTTTGTAAATAATGTTTTTGAACGCCATAAGGGCAACCATCCATAACAGTAGTATTTTAATCTTCCGTATTTTGTATCAAGTTCATCAATTACTACTAGATCTTCCGCACTTTCTGAGCGAAATCTTTTACCAAAATAACCAGGAATAATTTTTGGTAAAAACGTATATATACTTTTAAAAATATTATATATACTTCTTTTTAATGACATTCATATTCCTTTACAAGTCGATCTACTCTCATCATATCTACAACGCGTTCTAAATCTTCTTTAGTATCGACAGCTTTTGTCTCATACTGTGTTGGTATCATTTTTACCTTCATCCCATTTTCCAGGATTCGCATCATATCAACTGATTCTATTATTTCTAAAGGTGTTTGCTCCATTTCATTGTATTGGAGTAAAAAATCTCTTGTAAATGGTATAACACATACTTGCTTCTTCATAGGAACATCCAAAATACCTTTTTTTCTGCTCGGAATTGGTTCCCTACTAAAATACAAAGCATTATTTTTCTTATCCATAACAACTTTAACTTCATTTGGGTCTTCAAACTCTTTTATTGTATGCAAATCTGCAACTAAATTTGTGATTATAACTGTTTTGTCTTCAAGCATTGGGACAACTGCCTCATCTATCATTTGTGGAAAAGTTAGTGGTTCATCACCTTGAACCATTACCATGATATCAACATTAATATTTTCATCTTTTTCTATTTTTAACATGGCTTCTGCACATCTATCAGAACATCGTTCATGACAGTCACTCGTCATAACAGCTTTACCGCCAATAGACTCTATATAATCAAATATTTCATCATCACATGTAGCTACATATACTTCACTAAGAAGTTTACTCATTTTAACTCGTTTATATACATGACCAATCATTGGCATCCCTAAGATATCTGCCATTGGTTTACCCGGAAAACGACTTGAACCCATTCTTGCTGGAATAATAGATATAATATTCATTATTTTTGTCCCTCTTTAATTTTCTTCATCCCATCTCTAGCACTATCACCTAAAAAGAAGAAGTCTAAACTATATGCTAAAAAAGTACATCCTTCATCTATTCTACTTTGAAGCTTTGTTGGGTCTGACTCTATAACATGAAAACCTGATGGTACTTTATGTTTTTTACATGCACTAAGTACCTTCGAGATAGCATCTTTTACATCTTCTCTATGATACTCACCTGGATAGCCCATAGAACCAGACAAATCATAAGGTCCAATGACTATACCATCAATGCCATCTGTTGTTATAATTTCTTCAATATTTTGTACAGCTTCTATATGCTCAATCTGGGCAATAATTACTAACTCCTCATTAACCCATTTTTTATATTCATCAAAGCCTAAACCGTACTTTTGTGCTCTAAAAAGACCAACACCACGCTTACCGACTGGAGGGTATTTAGCATAGTCTGTTGCTTCAAGTGCATCTGCCCTTGACTTTACCATAGGAACCACTATACCATCAGCACCCATATCTAAAATACGTTTTATTATAACCTCTTCATTTTTACTTACGCGTACTAATGCTTTCATACCATTGGCCTGTATAGTAGAAATAAGCTGATGTGCCGTTGAAAGATCAATAGAAGTATGTTCCATATCAACAACAAGCCATTCAAATCCGGCAGAAGCCATAATATCTACAACAGCAGTATGACCAATAGTCACCCATGAACCTAGTGTTAGCTCATTATTTTTTAGTTTATTTTTTAATGACACTCTTTAACCTTACAAAATTTTCTTTAATTTCATCCCTAGTAGTTGAAAAAACTTGTGGGAATATATACCCAAATATTATAACAAAAATTGTGTATATCATCCCTGAAACAACGAAATCAATCAATGATGAATTAAAGCTAATAATACTACTTGACAAATATGCTAGTATTATAAAAAACAATACAGAATATAGCTGATGTAAAATAAAATACTTCATATCCAAATTTAATAATTTAGAGTTGAAATACAGCTGAATATTCACTCCTATAAATTGTACAATTATCATTTTATATGCTAACCCTATAGCACCTAAATCTAAAAGATAAATAAATCCAAAAGAGATAATCATACCAAAAGGTTGAGTAAATAAAGAAATATTTCGCATTAGCTTTGTTTGACCAGTGGAATAAAATATACTTCCACTCAATTGACCATAAGTTTGATGTATAGGATAAAGTGCCATCACAACCAACACCAAATAAGCATCTTTAAACTTTTCATCAGTAAATATCTCAAGTACATTTTCACTTTGTACAGATATAAAGATAGAAAAGTATGCAGCTATGCTATAAAGCATAGGGATATATCTATAAAAAAGTTTTCTCATTTTATCTAAATCTTTTTCTTCATAAGATTTTGAAAATTCTCTTGTTATTATAGGTGTCATTGAGTTAGTAAATAAAAAACATATAGCAGCAAAACTATAGGCTAAGCCATAAAAAGCAGTTTGTTCACTTCCTCCAATTTTTTGTAATAGCCATATATCAAATAACCCAACAATAATACCAACAACACTATAAACAACCAGTGGAGAACAATAATTTACAAACTCTTTTGTTATATTCTTAAATTCCAAATCAAGGCTTAATATTTTTTTATTAAAAATACCTTTTTTAATAAACAGCCAACTTAAGATAAGTAAAAAAGATATAAGTGCTATATAATTAAAATAAAAATATGTAGTTATATTAAAAGTCAAAACATATATAAAGTACAATAATAACATAAGAGATATGATTTTATGCCCAATTTTAAGAAGTTCAACAGACACAGTAAGAGCATGAGCGTCAGATATTTTTATAAAAACCTGTGTCAACCAAACAAAAAATCCAAAAAATAAACCAAAATATATATACTCATTTGGTATATTTGGTAAAATAAAATCTAAATAACCAAAATTATCAATCAAAAAAATAAATAGAAATAGAAATATTAAAACAAATAGCGAATATATAAAATAAAATGTAATTAATTCTTTTCTAGAATGTTTAGCGGACAATTTAGTAAAAAAAGCAATAGAACTTCCCATATCCAAAAATCCAATAAGCTTCATAAAAAATAATTGCAGATAAATAAACTGCCCATAAGCAATAGGACCTAATGCTTTTGGGACGATAGCTATCAAAATTGCACCTATAATAGCACTAATGATATTTGCAAATAACTTTATGCTATATCTTTTTTTTAGACTATCTTCCATCTTAACTATTTTTCATAATTCAATAATTGTTCAAATTCGATATTAAAATTTTTTAATTCCTGTGATATGTTAATTTTACACCAAATAATAAAACTAATAATTGCAAAAATTCTTAAAGAATGTTTAGCGTCATAAAGCCAGTTAATATCAGTTTTGATTGAATTTGAAATTTCTTGTGATAAATACTTAGATATCAAATTAAGATTTGCATCAACAAAAAATTTTACTTCTGCTTTTATTTTTCCATTTTCCCAAAACCACATATCTATGGGCATTGTAGGACCACTTTTTTTAGCAGTTGTTATATATGATGGTAAATGTTTTGTGAAAATTTTTCTTAATAATCCTTTTTGCCCATATTTTATCTTAATTTCATCAGGAATACTCATCATATATTCAAATATTCTATAGTCTTCAAATGGACTTCTATTTTCAACAGACGAGTTCATGCATCCCATATCTGCAAGATAGTTCTGACCTCCCATTACTGTAAAAATATCTGCATAATGCATAGCATTATAAGTATCTTGAAACTCAAAACTTTTGTTTGTTGTATTAAAATAATTTTTAGATAAAGCTCTCAATCTTTTTTCATAAGCTTTTTTATCAGAAGATCCTCTGTTAAAAAATAAATTAAATACTAATGTTTGAGCGTGCCAAACACCATAATCTGAAAGCATCTTATAAACATATGCAATCTTTCTGTTAAATTTAAGAAATATTTTATATAAATATTCACTATATGGGATTTTATTATATAAGAATAAAAATATATTATTTATTCTTCGTGCTTTCATTGACTGCCATGGATAACCACCAAATAGTTCATCGCCACCAACTCCAGTCATAATAACACTAGTATTATTTTCTTTTGCTGCTTTAGCTAAAGCATAGAAAACGAGAACACCTGAATTAACAAAAATTTCATCATAATTTGAAATTATTTTTATTATATTTTTATTATAGAAATTGTAGTCTAAAGTTGTTTGTATGTTTTCAATGCCCAAATCATTTGAAAGTTTACTAGAAATATCAACGTCTGTATTTGTAGATTCAAATTTTTCTTTTCCTGTTATTTTTGCTGTAAAAGCTTTAAAATTTTTTCCAATTTTCTCATAAGAAAACTTAGCAATACTTGTGGAGTCCAATCCCCCGCTTAAGAATAGACCTGTAGGGACATCACTTCTTAATCGTAGTGAAATTGACGAATTGTATAATTCTATAAAATTCTTTTCTATTTCTTTTTCACTGTCATTATTTTTTTTAATTTTAGGATTATACCATTGTTTTTCTACCAAATTTCCATTTTTATATTCTAGATAAGAGCCTGGATTGACATTGAATGTATTTTTGTAGAGTGTTAATGGTTGTGGCAAAAACCAACATGCAAAATTAATTTGAATATTAGTTTTATCCACTTCTAGTTTTTTAAGTTTTTTTATTGCTTTTACTTCTGACGCAAATAAAAGGTTGTCATTATCTTTATGGTAATATAGTGGTTTTTTTCCAAAACGATCTCGTATAAGATAATTGGTTTTTTTACCTTCATCAATCAAAACAATAGCAAACATACCATTAAGCATATCTAAAAACTTAAGCCCATACTTTTTATACAAAAAAGGAATTATCTCGACATCAGAACCACTTCTACAAGTGTACTCATTTTTATGTTCATTTTCTAATTCTATATAATTATATACTTCTCCATTCATATACACTGTAACATCTTCATGTTTAAAAGGCTGCATTCCTTTATCTGTTAAGTCATGTATAGAAAGTCTATTAAAAGCAACTTTCCAATAATTACCAGACTCTATACCGCACATATCCGGCCCTCTAGAATATATAGAAGCAGCTGCTTTAGCTAAATCTATATTTGGAGTAATTTGCTTATTAAAAGCTCCAACAAATCCACACATGTAATAATTCCTTTATTTTCAATTGGATGCAATATTTATTTACTAAGTATTGTTGATACTTCTTTAAATATATCACATTGTTTAGAAGAAAAGTATTCTATTTTATCATCATATTTATTTTATTTTGAGTAATTTTTTCTATGATTTCAATTTTTTCTTTTAAAGCATTAACAGTATTTGCACATACACATTTTTCCATATTCTTAATTTTATCTTCTGGAATAAGCAAAAGTTAAGTTACACTATAAATCCAATCGAGTCATTAAGCGCAACTATATTTTGCACTATATCTTTATTTAGATTATTTTCCATTTAATTCTTTTTCTAATATCTCTGTTACTACCTTTTTTGTATCACATTTTTTAGAAGAATAATACTCTATAATATCATCATATCTTTTTCTATTTTTCGTTATTTCTTCTATATTTTTTACTTTTTCTTCGAAATCTTCTACCGTATCTACTAAAATAAACATTTTATTCATATCTTCTATAGTTTCTTTAGGTAATAGTAAAAGGGCTCCTTTAAAAAGGATAATATCCCTTTTGTAATGAAGTTCTATATTTATAAATTCAGAAGAAAAATAATCACTAATTATATATTGTGAGCATTGGAAAAGTTCTTGTAGTGGTGTAATAAACTCTATTGTTATATTTTTATATGATTTACTCAATTCTAAAAAAGGAACATACATCATAGTTCCCGTAAAGATGCCTGCTTGGATTTTAATACAGATTTTTTTATCTTTAAGTTTTGTTCCAAATAGCTTAATGATACTTATGTGCCTCTCATATATATTGACTCCATCAAGTGATATTTTATTATATTTAGAAAAAATTTGCAATCCACTATAATTATAAGATGTACAATACAAAATATATACATAATCGTATTTATATGGTCGTTCAGCTATAGGATAATTAAAATCTATACTACCAACAGAATAAACTTTCTTTACCCCTCTTTTTTCAAATAATTTTTTTGTATAGTCATTAAATACCAAACTAACATCAGCTGGAAAAATTTCATTATATTTTAAAAAAATATTTTCTTCTAAATAACTACCATGCTGTATAAATATATTTGGAATGTTATTTTCTTTATTTATCAACACTTGTGCGTAATCAGAAATCTTTGATAAAAAAGAAAAAGGCTTAACCTTTACTAATGTGCTTTTATTAGATTTTAAGATATTAATTAAATTGGTTGCAACATCAAGGTATTGTGTTTTAAAACAACTTTTTTTTTTATATATTATACTATTATTTATATCATTCAAATCCATAATTAAATGCTTGCAGGATTGAGCTTTAATATTAAATTCGCATAAAGAATTGAAAAAAATTGAAAAATTCTTCATATCATAGGGTAACGATAAATTATTTTTTACATATTTATCTATAAACTTTTGTAAAACATTGTTCTGATGCATTAATCTATTTATTAAGTTTACAACCTTTTTATTTGCATAAAAAACTTTATCTTTACTTGAAATCATAATTTTTTCATCAATATATTTAGATATATAATTTCCAAATAAAAAATTCACATTAGTATTGCATCTTATATCAATTGTATCAGTAATATAATAAACTTTCACATTTTCTTTTTTTATTAATTTTAAATAAGTAATTAATTGACTTATATACTCTTCAAATGTAATTAAAAAAGCATAATCTCTAAATAAAAAACTAAATTCTTTATATTTTTGAAAAATGATTTCATATTGATTATATTTTTCTAAAACATTTTCATGAAACTCTTCAATTGAAATAATATCATGATATGTCATGTGATTTTTTTCTATTTTATCCAATAAAAAACTAGAATATGGTGTCAAAGATAAGATAGTGTAATCACCAATTTTTATATAAGAAGACAAATCAATATTTTTTTGCTTAAATCTAATATCAACAATATATAGAAATTTACTTCTCAAACCTATCCCCAAATCTATAGTCTTTATCTGACATTTTACCTAAAATATCATTTAGATACTTAGGATGCATACCATACCCTGGTCTTACACTTCTAATATTTTCTTCACTAAAAACTTCACCTTTTTTGATATCTTTGGCAACATAAAGACTTCTTGAAAACTGTCTTGATTTTTTCTTTTTATCTGTCATAGAGTAATCAATTGTACCAATCAACTTTTCAGCATCCCTTACAGCACCTACCATCTGTTTAAACTCATCTTTATCAAGTGAAAACTCAGCATCTGCTCCACCAATTGATTTATCAAGTATAAAGTGTTTCTCTATAACTTTTGCCCCAAGGGTAACTGCTACAATCGGAGCTAATGAACCAAGAGTATGATCTGAAAAACCACTAATTACACCAAATTTTTCAGCTATATCTGAAATCATAATTAGATTGGCATCTTCTATTGGTGCTGGATATGAAGATGTGCATTTTAAAAGTATAATGTCATCATTCCCAACTTCTCTACAAATATTTACAGCATCTTTAATCTCTTCTAAAGTTGCTATCCCTGTAGATATGATTATCGGTCTACCTTTTGAAGCCGTATATCTAATAAGTTCATAATCTGTAATCTCAAATGATGCTATCTTATAAGCTGATGGATTAAGTGTTTCTAAAAAATCAACAGCAGTTTTATCAAACGGCGAAGAGAATATATCTATATCTATCTCTCTTGCATACTCAAATAACTCTTTATGCCATTCCCAAGGCAGATAAGCCTCTTTGTATAAGTCATACAGTTTTCTATCATCCCAAAGTGTTCCACCTTTAATGATAAAATCCTCTTTATCACTATCAAGAGTCAGAGTATCAGCAGTATATGTTTGGAGTTTTATAGCATTTGCACCAATCTCTTTTGCGGCTTTAATAGTCTCTTTAGCGATACTTATTTTTCCGCCATGATTTGCACTGAGTTCAGCAATGATGTATGTGCCATCAGTCTCTAAATCAAAATTACCTATTTTCATTTTTTAGCTCCATAATTATCATATCTTTTTCTATGCTCATCTCTTTAAAATCAAATTTTTTGTAAAGTTTTATTGCTCTATAATTTTCACTAAATACTTTAGATATTAAAGTTTTCATATTTAGTACGTTAAAGCCATAGTTAATAATTTCTTGCATTAAAAAAGAACCAATACCTTTTAATGCAGGATTTGTGTAAAGTCCAATCTCTGCATTTTTGTCATCATAATTGATATTTGTTAGGTCTATTACCCCAATTGGATTACTGTTTCTTTTAACTAAGAAATATATTTTATTTTTTTTTGAAGATAAGCTTTCAATATAATTCAGATGATTTTCTTGAGTGATTATATCTTGAGTTAACATCCACTTTCTAATGTTTTTATCGTTTCGCCAAGATAATACCATCAGTTTTTCTTCTTTGCTTAAATCTATAAAATTGATAAGTTCAAACTCTTTAGCGATAATTTTTTTTATCTGATTTTTTAACTCTTCTTGATTAAATTTTTCAACTACTAATCTCTTTTTATCTTTTAGATAGTTATAAATCTCATCTTGATTATCCGCCGTTTTAATAGCGATAAACTCGACACCCAAATAGTGAACTTCGTTAACTGTAACACTTGGTGTAATTATAGCTAATTTACTTTGGTTTATTAGTTTTGCTACTTCGTTTGAGTTTACAAATAGAGAGATATTTTTTTTATTCTTTACATAGTTTTGTAACTCTTTTAAGTGTTTATTTGCTTTTGTCGTTACAAGAGCAACTTTTAAGTTTTTTTCTAAAACTTCTAATATTTTTATATTTAAGTTTGCAGTATCTGCACCACCCATAGCTATAAAAATATCATAAATTTTTTCTCTGCTTTTTTGTTTTTCTACTCTAAACTCATCTCGTAAAAGTGTATATTTACCTCCACATCTAAGTTCACAGTTTTCTGGAACTAAATCCTTATATTTTGTTTTATCTGCACTTATATTGTGATTTAAAAGTATGTCGCAATGGTGCTGTTCATAGGTATCATCAAAAGATAAGATTTTGACACCTGAGTTTTCTTTTATAAATCTTTCAAACTTATAATCTATATCATAGTTGTCAATAATTAGTAAGTCTGTATTGAGATTTTTAACAAGCTCTAAAAGCTCATTTTTGTCATTTGATTTTAAAGTTAAAAGTTGATAACCAGCTTCTATGATTTTATGGTTTATATTTCCATCTAGCTCTTGAGTAGCAAAGACTATCTTAGAGTCTTTAAACTCTTTAGCGAGCACTAAATCACGCATAATATGACCAGTTCCTATCGTTGATGAGGAATCAGTTCGAAATAAAATATTAGTCATAGTTTTTTTTTGCTCTTGAATTACTTTATACATAAGCTCAGCTCTATCCCAATCTTCTAAAGTATCTATATCTTGTACTAGGTGTCTGGGCAATATGATAGGTATGCTATCTGTATCAAACATGATTTTATCGGATTTTTTATTTAGTTTGCTCCAGTAGAATTGTCCAGCATCTTGATAAACCTCTTCTAAATCTTGACTTCTTGTCATATAATGCTCTGGAGTAAACATTTTACATCTACCATTATCATCTAGTTTAAAAGTTCGCTGAATTGGAAAAGGCATAGTTGTAGCAGAAAAAGCATTTATAGCATCACTTTCCTCTAGTTTTTTAAAACCTTCTATGAGGTATGAGGCTTGAAGTAGTGGAGCGGTTGCATAAATAGTACAAATATACTTATAGTTTTCACCTTGATTTTCAAAATATTCTAGTGCATGGTCTATTACATCTTGCGTACCTGTAAAATCACCACTTAACTCTTTAGGACGCAAAAAAGGAACCTCTGCACCATATTCTCTAGCTATTTTGGCTATCTCCTCATCATCTGTAGTAACTATAATCTTTTCAAAAATATTTGATTCTAATGCAGCTTGTATAGAGTACGCAATAAGTGGCTTACCAAAAAAATCTTTTATATTTTTTCTAGGTATTCTTTTACTTCCACCCCTTGCTGGAATTATAGCTATCGCATCTCTTTTAGCCATTTAAAATCTCAAATAAACTTTTAATGACATAATCTTGCTCTTCATCACTTAAAAGTGGATACATAGGTAATGAAAAACACTCTTCATAATATTTATCCATTACTGGTGTATTTTCATCTCCATAACCTAAAGATACATAATAAGGTTGCTTATTTATTGGCATATAATGAATTTGTAAACCTATATTATATTTTTCTCTTAATTTATTATATAAATCAACTTTTGATATATGTGATTTTGTAAAATCTACTTTTACCACATATAGATGGTAAGATGATTTTCCATCAAAAATATATAAAGGTTTTAGTATTGTATCTTTAAATGCTTCATCATATTTTTTAGCAATTTCAACTCTTTTTTTTATAAAATTTGGTAATTTTTTAATTTGTGACAAGCCAAGTGCACATTGAAAATCAGTAATTCTGCCATTATAACCCAATGCTGTCATGTGGTATTCCCATGGTTTCATGTTTGATGTTTTTACCATACCGTGAGTCCTTAAACTTAGTAGTTTTTCATATATCGCTTTATCGTTAGTTGTTATTGCTCCACCCTCACCTGTTGTCATGTGCTTAACTGGATGAAAAGAAAATATTGAAATATCACTATTTGTACAACTTCCAGATTTTATACCATTATATACTGCGCCAATTGCATGAGCATTATCTTCTAGTATTTTTATCTTATATTTTTCTTTCAAATATTTTAATTTTTCTTGATTTATCATATTTCCGGAAAAAGCAACAGCATAAATAGCTTTAATTTTAGGGTCTTTTTTAAGTTCTGTTTCGCACAAATCTAAATCAATGTTTCCATCTTTAGCAATATCAACAAAAATTGGATAAGCATCAACATATAAAATAGAATTAGAAGTAGCTAAAAAAGAGTTTGGAGTAGTTAAAACTTTATCCCCCCTATTTAACAGTACTAATGAAGCTAGATGAAGAGCTACTGTTCCATTACAAACAGCAACACAATAATTTGCATCGCAATACTCAGCAAGTGCATCTTCAAATTCTTTAGTTACTGGACCAGTAGTAATTAATGGTGCCTTTAATGCTTTAGTTGCTACTTGTATATCATCTTGATTAATTGTTTGTTTTCCATAAGGTATATGTTGCATTATTCCTCTTTTATTTTGTTTAAATCTATTCATTCTATCACAATTTTAATTCTTGAAAATCTATGTACTATTACTTAAAAGGTTTCATTTTTGCTTCGCTACCCTCTTTTGCTATAAATGTTACTCTTTTTGTAATTGCCATACTATTTCCTAATCTTTTTTTGTGTATTATACCTATATGGATATTAAACTACAAATAGAAGATATTATTGAAAAAAATGGCTCAGATTTTGAGTTAAGTAAACTTTTTAAAACCTATATAAAAGAATATAAAACTTCATTACCAAAACTTTTTGAGCTAAATCAAGGGAAGGATTT
>JAKISX010000038.1 GCA_021648405.1 Sulfurimonas sp.
TTGCAGATTTAAAATTATATTTAGAAAATAATTCCAAAGATTTAACTGTTGAATTTAAACGAATTTTTCATGGTCGTGGTGGGCTTTATGCTGGGTTTAAGCATTTGACTATTGATTCTATTGGAAAAATTATAAGTGTAGCTCTTTATTTTGAGAATGAAAATGAAAATGAATTAATAAATATGATACAAAAGTTCACTTTCACACACCATGACACTTTAATAGTTCAACGCAGATACTTAAAAGAAAGCCCAAGTGAAATTATAGTTGGTCAAATTCCAGAGGAACTGTTTGCAATAGAAGATGGGATGAAGTTCAAACTAAACTTACTTTCAAACAAAAACTCTGGATATTTTCCTGATATGAAAAATGGTAGAAAGTTTGTAAGAGATAACTCTAAAGATAAAAGCGTATTAAACCTTTTTTCATATACATGTGCATTTAGTATAGCATCTGTTCTTGGCGGTGCTACTAAAGTTAGTAATATAGATATGAATAAGAGTGCTCTAAGCTCAGGACGCATAAATCATCATATTAACAACTTAGATACTCGTAAAGTTAGTTTTTTGCCATATAACATCTTGAAATCATTCTCACGCATAAAGAAAAAAGGGCCTTATGATTTAATCATCATTGACCCACCTACTTTTCAAAAAGGGAGCTTTGAAGCTACTAAAGATTACCGTAAGCTTATTATGAAGCTTCCACAAATTGCTTCAACAGAGTGTACACTTTTAGCATGTTTAAATTCGCCTGATTTGGATGAGTGTTTTATTAAAGACCTCATCACAGAATTAGCCCCTAGTTTTAAATACTCTCACAGATTAGAAAATGTAAATGAGTTTGCTAGTGAGGATGAAAGTAGAAGTTTAAAAAACTTAGTATTTATACGCAACTAGGATTATGAGTATTTTTCCCCACTTGCATTATCAAAAATGAAACCATTGTTCCAATAACTAACTGCCATGAAAAACCGATATTAAATCCAAAAATATACCCTTGCATACTAAGTACACTAAAAAATCCACCTGCTAATGCGTAAGGTATTAGTTTTGAGTTTCCTCTTGAAGTAAAAATTGCAGAGGCAAATACTCCAAGCAGACCACTATACGCATACGCCATAACACCAAGGGCAAAACTAATTAGTGGAATATCACTCATGCTATGGACTATAAAACTTAAAATCGCCATTACAGATAAAGCTACAGCAAAAACAAGCACCATCACTTTTGCCATCTTTACAAAGTGTAGTTCACTTGTATTTGGATCTTTTTTAAATCTATATGGCTTATATATATCTTCTATTGCGACTGAACTCATGGCACCCAAGACCGAGTTTGTGCTTGAAAGTGCTGCTGCTATTGCTCCTATAGTTACAAAACCTTTTAATCCCTCTGGCATCTCATTTAAAATAAAATACATAAATATAGTAACACTCTCACCAGCAAATTTTTGGGCAACTTGATGTTCTTGATAATATAAATAAAGCAAAAGACCTATTGTTAAAAAAAGAAGTGATACAGGTATGCTTATAAGTGTTGCTGAATATAAAGAGATTTTAGCCTCTTTTTGAGTTTTACAAGATAACACTCTTTGGGTTAGATCTTGATCTAGTCCAAATGCTGCAATATTTAGAAGTAGATAACCAGTTAGAAGACCATAAATATTAAATTTTCCCTCATTAGTGAAGCTAAGCTCAAAATCTATAAATCTTAATTTATCAGTTTCATTAAGAGAATTTATCATTGTTGAGAAATCCATATTTAAAGATATATATAGATAAAACAAAACAGCTATTCCAGCTCCAACATATACAAAAGCTTGTAAAATATCACTAAAAATTACCGATTTTATACCACCAAAATATGTAAATATTAAAGCTCCAAAAATGAGAATTAAAACAGAGATAATTATATTAATTAATGAGATATCATAAAACACTATCATGCTCAAAGCTAGTGCTGCAATGTAAAGCCTTGCGCCACTTGCAAATATTCTACCAACTAAAAACATAACCCCTACACTTCTTGAAGCACTTTCATCATACCTACTCTTTAAAAGCTCATATACACTTAATGCTTTAATAGCATAAAATCTTGGTATCAAAACATTTGCCACAATATATATGGCTAAAAGGGAGGTAACAGAAAAACCAATAAGTGTTAAATCAAACTTGTATGAGAATTCAGGCGCACCTAAAAAAGTTGCAGCTGATTGTGCTGTAGCTAAGAGCGAGATGGCTACTGCAAAAGTTGGCATAGAGTTTGAAGCTACAAAAAACTCCCTTGAAGTTGTCATATTTTTATTTGCTAAAAATATCGAAGCAAATATTAACAGTACAAAATAAAAACCAAATATTAACCAGTCATATAATCCAAACCCAACTTCCATCAAATTTCACCAAGAAGTTTTTCAATTCGTTTATTTGCTTCTTTTATCCGAGAAATATCAATATCACCATTTTTTACAAAAGCGAAAATAATGTTTATAATATCTAAAACATTATCATTTGAGAGTTGATTACAATACATAATCATATCTACACCAGAATTTATACTAAGTTTTATAGCTTCTTTTTTTGTATAGTGTAACTCTATCGCTTTCATTTGCAATTCATCACTAAGAACTATACCATCGTAACCAATCTCCTCGCGTAAAAGTAAAGTATTTGTTTTATATGAAAGCGTTGCGGGATATTTATCATCAATATTTTTATTAAAAACATGAGCTGTCATTATCATCTTTATTTTTGAAAGTAACTTTTTGTATGGCTCTAGCTCTGCCTTACTCCAAGTATCGCTAACATCAACAAAACCTTCATGTGAATCTCCAAGTGCAGAGCCGTGACCTGGGAAATGTTTTAAGCAGCTTACAACTTTATGTTTTGAGAGTTCGTCCATAAAAATTTTTGCATATTCTATAATTTCATCTACATTATCTCCATAAGAGCGGTCTAATTTATAGATAACATCACTCTCTTTGTTCAGCGATAAATCAACTAATGGCGCAAAATTACAGTTAATACCCAATTCTTGCAACTCTTCAGAGAGTAAAGAGTAACTTTGTTTTGCTTTTTGTTTACCTAAAGTAACTAATTTTTTTGCAGAAATTGTGCTGTTAAAACCATCTTCAATCTTTAATCTAGCAATTTTTCCACCCTCTTGGTCTATAGAGATAAGTAGTTTGTTTTTTGATATTTCTTGTAATTTTTTTGTTAATCTTTTTAATTGTAAAGGATTTTGAATATTTTTAGCTTTATCTTTATCATAATATAACTTATCAAAAAGGATTACACCACCTAAATTATAATCACGAATATAATGATAAATTTCATTATTTTCGTTAATATCAAGAGAATCAAACCCAAAGATAAGCATCTTACCTATCATGCGTTTTAATTCTAGCTCTGATATATCCTTAGTTATCATTACAGACTAATTACTTCACCAAAAATTTCTTCTAAATTGTAAAGAGAGTTTGCATTTTTTACAATACTCTTAGCATCTGGATTAAAAAGTACATAACTTACTTTTTTATCAATAGTTTTTGCAGGATTTAAAGAGATTAATTCAATTAATTTTTTCATACTAATTAAACCAGACTTTACTAATTTTGTATAATAAAGTGGTAGTGCATTAGCTAAAGATTCACATCCATAAGCTGCATCAAAAAATGCCACCTCTTTATTTACTGGAGATGATGGTTGATGAAGAGTTGTGAGTATATCTATTTGATTATTTTTAAGTGCATCTTGAAGTTCAAACATATCATTTTTAGATGCTAATGGTGGATTTAATTTTGCAGTAGTGTTAAAGTTTATACATGCTTCATCTGAATTTACAAGATGATGAAGAGAAACCTCACAACTAACTCCTACACCCTCTTTTTTTGCTTGAGTTATAAGTGAGATTGAACGAGGTGAGGCTATTGATTTAAAAAGAATTTTTATTTTGAAATGCCTTGCTATCTCTATCATACGAGATACATGCAAAACTTCACTTAAATCAGGTATGCCTGCAAGACCAAAACGAGAACTAACATCTCCTTCAAGCATAACTCCACTTTTTACAAGTGAATTATCTTCAGCTTTACAAAAAAGAGTATTTTTATACATCTGAACATACTCAGCAATTTTTATACACACATCATTTTTGGCTATAGTGCTCATATATGGGCTTATAGCACCTTTTTTCAACATAATTGCAATATTGCTCATACTTCCATCATCTTTAAGAGTATTGAGCATTAAATCAACTTCTACACCATCGAGGTTATGAAGATTATTTTGTGCAAATTCTAAAATACTTTCACTATCTATTGCAGGGTTTGAATCAGCATTTAAAACAATTCGACCTATCCCACCTTTTTTTGCTTCATCTGAGATACTTTTAATATTTTTAGAATTTAATATACCATCAAGAAGCCTAACATTCAAATCAACTATAGCAGGGATTAGATAGGCTCCTTTAGCATCAATTACTTTGTCAGTTCTGTCTTCAATAGTAAAATTGCCCTCTCTTTGTCCATCTCCATCACAAATAATTGCATTTTTAATTACCACAACATCCCCTTAGATTTATCTTAATCAAAAATATCATGAAGTTTTTTACCACTTTGAATATTTGAATGAACTTTATCCCACTCATCATTTTTGATATTTTGTTTTAGTTTTGTTAGTTCATCTTCAAATAACTCGATAGCTTCAAGTAAGTTACCTTTGTTTTGGCGGAAAATATCTTCCCACATATTTGGTGAACTTTTGGCAAGGCGGCTCATAGAACGGAAACCACCAGCTGCTAGTGCTAAGATGTTGTTTTTATTTTCTTGATTCATAACTGTATTTGCTAGTGAATATGATATAGCATGTGGCATATGAGAGATAAATGCAGCATGACGATCATGTTCATCAGCACCCATAAAATATTTTTTCATCCCAAGGGCTTTAAAAATTTTTTTAGCTACTGTTTGTTGATGTTTTGCACTATCTTCTAAGTCGCATATAACTACAACTCTATTGGTGTAAAGACCTTCTATTGCTGCAGAGGGACCAAAATTTTCCGTACCTGTCATAGGGTGTGCTGCTACGAAATTTTTTCTTATTTCTTGTGGAATTGAAGCTACTATTTTTGATTTTGTACTTCCTAAATCAATTATAGTAGTCTCTTTACTTACTCCAACTAAATCATCCATCATAGAAATTAAGCCATCAACAGGGATAGCCAAAAAGATTACATCACATTTTTTTATTTCATCAATATCTAATATTTTATCTACTAAATTAAGTTGTATAGCTTGCTTTTGATGCTCTTTGTTGTGGTCATACCCTGAAACATTATCTATAAAATCAATTTTTTTTAAACTCAAAGCCAGTGAGCCACCCATTAGACCAAGCCCTATAATTGCTATATTCATATTATTCTCATTATTAATATTACTAAATTACCAAAAGTTTACCGAAAATTAACCTCGTATTAGGTAAAATTATTTTTTATTTTAAAAGTATTGGATTTTAATGAGAATATTTTTAGCTACATTGCTAATTTTTTTAACAACAAACATTTTTGCACAAACAATTAAAAGTATAAAATATGATGGCGTTGTCCATATATCTGAGTCAGTAGCTCTTAGAATGTTAGACTTTAGAGTTGGCGATGATGTTGATGAGCATCAGATTAATAAAGCTATTAAAACTTACTTTAAACAGGGATATTTTGCTGATATATATGCTGAGATAGAAGATGGTGTTTTAACTTTTTATTTTGTTGAAAAACCACTTATCTCTGTAGTTGAACTAAAGGGCTATAAAGAAAACGATGAAGACATTAAAGATATTGTAATTAGAATCAAAAAAGGTTCACTTTATGATGAAAAAAAACTTCAAGCAGCCAAAAAAAGATTACTAGAGGTTATGGAACAAGAAGGACAAATTGATTCGGTAGTAGAAGTTGTAACTGAGCACCTTAATAACGGAAGTGTAAAAGTAATTTTCTTTGCTAATGAGGGTGAAGAGATTATTATAAATAAATTAGATTATAGTGGTATAAATGGTTTGCAAAAAGATGATTTTGATGAGGTTATAGTAAATAAAGAGAGTGAGTGGATGGGTTGGTTTTTTGGCAGGAACAATGGTAAAATGAAACTTAAAGATTTAGGGTATGATCATCTTCGCATTCGTGACTTATATATGCAACATGGGTATTTAGATGCAGAGGTTAATGAACCATTTGTTAAGACAAATTTCCATAATTACACAGCAACCATGAGTTATCAAATTAAAGAGGGCAATATCTATAATGTTAGTGCAATATCTATCTCTCAAACTAAAGATGTAGCTGAGGTGGAACTTATAAGAGAGGTTATACAACTTAATATAAATGAGTCTTTTAATGTTAAAACATTTCGTGAAGATGCTCAGCGTATTAAAGTTTTTATTTCAGATTACGGTTATGCCTTTGCTCAAGTAATCCCAGATTTGAAAAAAAATGAACAAAATAATACAGTTGAAGTTATTTACAAAATTATCCCTGGTGAAAAAGTTAAAATTAGAGATGTTTTAATCTCTGGTAATATACGTACATTAGATAGGATTATTAGGCGGGAAATATATCTAGGTCCTGGAGAAATGTATTCTTTAACAGATTTAAAAGATTCGAGAAATGCACTAGGACGTCTTGGTTTTTTTGATGGTCAAACTATTGAAGAAAAACGTATAGATAATAAAACTATGGATTTAATTGTTAAAGTAAAAGAAGCATCAACAGGAAATATTCAGCTTGGTGGTGGATATGGTTCGTATGGTGGCTTACTTATAAATGTTGGTGTAAATGATAGAAATATATGGGGGTCTGGCATAGATGTAGGGCTTAAAGCAGAAAGATCAACAAAAACAAAAAATTATTCATTTAATATTTTAAATAAAAAATTAAATGATAGTGATTTTAGTGGAAATTTTTCAATATTTCGTTCATCCTATGAATACAACTATTATACTGTAAATTCTGATGGTCTTACTATTGGTACGGGACATAAATTTACAAGATTTGTTAATGGTTATTTATCTTATGTATATTCAAAAAATAATTATGATTTAGATGAAGATTTTAGTAATGATAGGTTTGGGTTCTTTTTTGAAAGTTATGCTAAAAGTTCCTTAAAAATTAGTCTTTCATTTGACAATACAGATGATTATTATCTTCCTCGTGAAGGTTTCGTTATAAATCAAAATTTTGAAAAATCAGGACTTGGAGCGGAAGCTAATTATTTTAAATCTCGTACAAAATTTTCAAAATATATAGGACTAAAAGATTACATTGGTTTTGATGCTATCTTTAGATATAAAGCTAGATATAATTTTGTTGCTGATAATGGTTATTTGCCAATTTCTGAGCGTTTTTATATTGGTGGTATCAGTTCTGTGCGTGGATATGAATCGTACTCTATCTCTCCAACCATTATTGATAACGATGGGATTCAAAGACGAATTGGAGGGGAGCAAACATTTTCTAGTTCACTTGAACTTAGTTTACCGCTAGTTCCAAAAGCAAAGATGCGTATAGTTTCTTATGTAGATTGGGGATTTATTGGCGATGATGATATAACCGAATATTCTCGTGGTGGTTATGGAGTTGGCTTAGAGTGGTTTTCTCCAGTTGGTCCAATCCAGCTTATGTTTTCACAGCCTTTAAATAAAAAAGAAGGTGATAAAATATCAACCTTTGAATTTACTATGGGTCAAAGGTTTTAAGAAAATATTATTTTAAAATCTTTGTCTAAAAGATGTGATGGTGTTTTTAAATTTTTTAAATCTTCTTTACAAAGATACATCTTTTTATTTGATTTAACTATAAGATTTCCATCTTTTACAGAGCATTTAAAATCAATATTTCGAGGTCTGTGATTTAGTAAATATATACTAAGTGTTAGTATGTAACTTAAGGTATTTAAAGCGTTTAAATCAGGCAATAACATCTTATACTCTTGAACATGGGCTGTTGATGGTAACTTTCTTTTAGCATACCTTAAAAGCGTAGAGATTAGTATTATTTGTTTTTGTGTTACACCATATTCTAATTCACTTTGAACTAAATAGTAGCTATGTCTATTTTGAGCGTATTGATGGATGCTTCCACCTGATGGATATAGTTTTGCACTAATAGCTAAATCACTTCTATAGTTTTCATCTAAATTAAACTCATATTTGAGTAAATCAAAAAGATTTTTTACTAATTTATTTAAGTTATTTGCATATTTTTGATCTTTTACATGTAGGTCTAGGATATTTCTAATAGAGGTGTTGTAGTTAGCAGGAAGCTTATCTTTTGAGTTACGCAATAAATCACTCAGATAAACTCCTTCTCGAACTCCTACACCACTTGTAATGAATATTTCAATCGATAATTTCTTCATAACTCTTTGAAGTATTAAAGCACCTGGTTTAATAATATCATATCTGTTTGCTTTAATATATAATTTATTTAATTCATTATCATCGGCTTCTAAGATTTTTTCTATTAAATTTTTATAACTTATTGCATTATATTCAAAAGCATGAAGTTTTTTAAGAGGAAAATTAATTTGTTTCATTATTGATGTAGATAATGCTCTAGAGGTTCCACCAATCCCAATAAGTTTTTTTGTATGAATATTATCTAATTCATAAAGTTTATCATCTATATATTTTTTAGCACCTTTAATATCATCTTTATCAAAAAATAGCTCTTTTAGTCTAACAGTTCCAAGATTTAATGATATTGTTTGTTTAATGTTTTTGTTATTTATAAAAGCAAATTCTGTTGAGCCACCACCAATATCGATACTTAAAGCATCTTCTTGTGGTGGCAAAAGATTTGCACAAGCTATACCACCTAAATATGCCTCTCTTTGACCATCAATTATTTTTATTTTAAGTTTTAGTTTAGTGTGTACTCGATGTAAGAATTCTTTTTTATTTGGAGCATCACGAAGTGCGGAAGTTGCAACACATAGTGTTTTTCGTGCATTAAATGAAGATATAATATCTACGAAATCACTAAGAGCGTTAAATGCCCTATTCATAGCATCATTTTGAAGGTTATTACCACTTTGGTAAGCATTTTCACTAAGTCGAACTTTTGATTTTGATTCATAAATTATGTGAAATGCAAAACGGCTAGTCTTTTCATAGATAACCATTCTAACTGAATTAGAGCCAATATCTATAATAGCTGTTCGCTTAGACAAATTATACCTCTTCTTCCTCTTCTTCTTCTTCTTTTAAAATATTCTTATATTTAAATTGAAGTTCTGTTATAGATTCTACATTATCTTTATCTAAAACAATACAATCAACAGGACATGCAGATATACAAGCTGGTTCATCATAAACCGTTATACACTCAACACATCTATCTGGATCAATGTAGTAAATTGGATCGCCTTCTTCAATAGCATCGGTGGGGCATTCTTCTCTACAAGCATCACATGCTATACATTCATCATTTATCAATAGAGCCATTCAAAAACCTTATTTAATTTTTTCTATTGGATTTATATCAAAAGTAAGCTTTATTTTATCTTTTGCTAGCAATTAAACACGATAGTTTAGAATTAATTTGCAAAGTTGCCTTTGTTCCTGTTGTTCCATCAGTTCTATTTTTTAATGATATTTTTGCCCCTAATGCATCAGCTGCACTTTTTGCTAAAAATAATCCAAGCCCAACACCACTTTTATCTCCTTGCCTTTTAAATGGTGCAAATAAATCTACACTCTCATCAATTCCAACTCCTTCATCAATAACTTCTATAAGTAATCCAAAATCATCTTGAGAACTTCTTATCAATACGGTTGAATCTTTGGGAGTAAATTTTAAAGCATTTTGTAAAAAATTTTGTACAATTTGATTTAATAAACCAACTTGTAACATTGCCATAAAACCATTTGGCTGAAAATCTATATCCAAACTTTTACCTTCATTTACAGCAATTAAACGAAAATCATCAGTTTTATTTTTTAAAAATAATATAATATCTACCTCTACAGGTTTTTCTAGTTGAACACCCTCTTGACGACCAATATTTAGTATATTTGATATAATAATATCCATGTTATCAATAGTCTTATTAGTTATATTAATAGCTTCAATATATTCATCAATCTTACGTTTCTTTATTAAAGTTACTTGATTCTTTAATTTTATTATAGATAGAGGAGTTTTTAGTTCATGTGCAGTTCCAATAAAGAGTTCTTTTTGATATTTAACAAAATTTTGAATTCTAAGAATTAGATGATTGATGGTTTCTCCTAGAGGCATAAATTCTTCAGGAAGCTCTTGAATTTTAACGGGTTTTATTAGGTGTTCATTCATATTTGCTAGTTTATTTGACAGTGTTTTAATGGGCATAATCAATAGTTTTGATAGAGTTACAGCATAGATTATAACGAGTCCAAAACCTACAATATTTATCATAACAATATAGTTAAAAATTTTGCTTAGTAATTTTTTGGTTGATGTTATCTCTTTTGTTATTTTCAAGTAATTGAACTCTTTTAAATCAAATGGATATATTAAAGTTATGTAGTTGCGTTCATTTTTTGTATGTTCATATAAATTTATAATATCATCATGTTGTTTTTTAAGTTGTATGATTTCTACATTTAAATTTGGGTAAGAATCCGAAGTCTCCGTAATAAGTTCATTTACTGCTTTGTTTGATGATATATTTTTTGCATAAATAAACAGATCTGCTCTTTTTTCACTATAAATAGATTCTTCAATATATATGTATAACAATGACGAAAAGAGAAAAATCAATATAACAGAGGCTATAATAAGTTGAATTAGAAAGTTTCTTCTTATACTATTTGAAAACATGAGAGACCTATAATTTTAGAAGGTGTTGATAAGCTATAGGATATTTCCTTAGCTTATCTCTTTTGGAAAGCAAAATCTATAACCGCGACGACGCACAGTTTCAATTGTTGTAATATTTAAAGGTTTGTCCATTTTTTGACGAATTTGATTAATTGCAACTTCAATTACATTTGGAGTTACTAATTCTGGTTCTTCCCAAATGGCGTCAAGTAATTGCTCTTTAGAAACAATTTGATCACGGTGACGAGCTAAGTGAGTTAAAACTTCAAAAGGTTTACCTTTAAGCTCAATATCTTGCTCTTTATAAGTGATTTTTTCCTCTTCAGGATTAATTATTAAATCTTCTATTTCAATTATATTGCTTCCGCCAAATCTTAAACGAGCTTCTAAACGAGCTATTAAAACATCGAAATCAAAAGGTTTACGAATATAATCATCAGCACCAGCTCTTAAAGCTTCAATTTCACTTTCATTATCATCACGAGCAGAAAGTACAACTACAGCAGTTTTTGGAGTATTTGTTTTAATATCGCCAATAATATCAACAGAGTTTCCATCAGGAAGCATCCAGTCCATTAAAACTAAGTCATAGTTACGAATATCTAGATAATATTCACCATCTTTTAGTGTCTCAACAACATCACTTTGATAACCAAACTCTTTTAGTCCCTCAGCAAGCATTTTGTTTAATGTTACTTCATCTTCAATAATTAATATACGCATAATATATTTTTCCTATTAGTAATAATTTTGCGGAAGCATAGCATAATTTTAGGTTACTTTAAAGTTTTTTTCAATTTATTTTAATAAATTTTTAACTAAAGTTTAAGAATTGAAGGTATGATTATTGCTAATAGATACTCTACAATCATTTAAAATAGAGGGTTTAGTTATCTCTATAGTGTATGAATTTATTAGCGGAAGATTTTTTTTAATTTCTGATTTTAAACTTAAAATCGCGTCTTCTATAAGCTTAAATTTATTTACAATCATTGTTTTTTTGAGTAAATTAACAATATCTACATAGTTTATATATTCATTTTTGTAGTTATATTGGCATGTGAAGTTGATTATCACATCTTGAGTTTGCTCACGCTCAAAATCTAAGATACCAATAATGCATTGTAATTTTAAATCTTGAATATGTATAGTCATTATGTTACTCTTTTTTCCTCTCCACTAAAAAGACGAATAATATTTGGAATATGTTTATAAAACAAGATAAAAGCAATCATAATTATTGGTGCATGTGCTATCTCAGGTTTTAAAATAAAACTAGCTATTACAAGTGCAGTGAGTGCAATAAGTGATGATAATGAAGATATGCGAATAAATTTAGCACTTACAGCCCAAACAACAAGAGCTATTATTGTCTCAATTGGCAACATAAATATCATAACTCCCATCCCTGTAGCTACGCCTTTACCACCCTCAAAATTTAAATATGGTGAAAAGCAATGTCCAACAACAGCCAAAACAGCAATGCCCCAAAGTGTAGCTTCACTTAAACCTATAAAATAAGCAATAATTAAAATAAACATACCTTTAAATGCATCTAATGCTAATGTGACAGCTCCCAATTTTTTTGCTAAGACAGGATTTGTTTCTTTTACAACTCGCAGAACATTTGTAGCACCAATACTTTTAGAACCACCATCTTTAATGTTTACACCTGCAAACTGTTTTGCAAGCAAAAGACCAAATGGGATACCGCCAATTAAATATGCTAATATAAAAAATTGTACATTTGTATTAAATAAAAATTCCATAATTGTCCTTAAAATATTTGTGCCATTTTATCTTTTAAATAATTATAACCATATAAAATGTTTTTATTTGATATACTTTTACAAGTGTAAAAAAATAATAAGGATTTAAAGATGAGACAATATGAATCATATAGATGTAATAAATGTTCAAATGTAGTTGAAGTACAAAATGTTGGTGGTGGCGAACTTCATTGTTGTGGTGAAGCTATGGAGATGATTACAGAAAATTTAACTTCTGTAAATCTTATGAAGGCTTTTGCAGGAGAATCACAAGCAAGAAACAAGTATGAGTATTTTGCAAAAGTAGCTCAAAAAGAGGGGTATCGTGATATCGCTGAACACTTTCAAAGAGCAGCTAACAATGAAAAAACTCATGCAAAATTAGAACTTACTTTAAATTCTCCACTTGGTGATACAAAACAAAATCTTCAAGATGCAATAGATGGTGAATCATATGAGCATACAACAATGTATCCAGATTTTGCAAAAATTGCAAAAGATGAGGGTAATAGTGAAGCGGCAAGACTGTTTAAAGGAATTGGTAAAGTAGAGGTTGAGCATGAGGCTATGTTTAAAAGATTATTGCAAAGATTAGAATCAAATGCAGAGTTTGTAAGTGAAGATGAAGACGAAGCTTGGATTTGTGAAGTTTGTGGACATATTCATTATGGAAAAAAAGCTTTAAAAGTTTGTCCAGTTTGTAAGCATCCAGAGGAATATCAATCAAGGTTAAACTCTAAAAAGTAAATACTTAAGGGTTTTTAGAGGTACCCTTAAGAGAATCCAATTATTTATTATTTACTTTTGCTAACAAGTATTCCGCCTAAGATTATAAGTCCAATTCCACAAAAAGTTAAAAAATCTGGAAACTTATCGCCAAGCATATATCCAAACCCAATTGCAAAGGGGATATTAGTATAGCTAATTACTCCTATGATACTTGCCTTTGAACTACTATATGCTTTTGTTAGAAGCCACTGAGAGAGTGTAGATATTACTGCCATAAACCCAATTAGCATCCAAATATTTATAGCACTTGGAAATACAAATTCTTGAAACAAAAAAGATAAAGCCTCAGGTGGGTCTATATATGGAGTTATTAAAAACAATAATGCTGGGAGTAGTGTCCCAATACCAACAAAAGAGAGTACAATTATTCGAGAATCATATATATCTTTTAATTTTTTAATTGTTGCATAAGCTGCTGCTGCAAAAAATCCACCAAGTACCCCTAAAAAATGCTCATAAGATACAACTACTCCAAATGGTTTAGTGATTAAAATAATTCCAAAAAATCCAATTAATAAAGCTAAAATAGCTCTTTTACTAAGATGCTCATTTAAAAGATAAAATGCTAATATAGATACAAATAATGGTGATGTTTTATTTAGAGTTATCGCTTCACCAAGCGGAATTATGGTTATAGTATAAAAGAAAAGTATCATCGCTATAAAACCCAAAAGACCACGCATAAATAACATATATATTTTCCCACCACTAAGTTTGGGGGGACTTATTTTAAGGGCATAAAGTATAATTATAACACCAATTATATTACGAAAAAAAACAATTTCTAAGGCGCTCATATCATCTGAAAGTATTTTGGCAATTGCTCCATTAAATGCAGATATTAGAGCACTTAAAAGCATAAATAGTACGCCTCTATCCATTGTGGTTAGTAAAGTTTTTATAACTCTATAGCTCTCTTGTATGCTTTTTGTATCGCATCTATACATGCACTTCTTACATTTGCATCTTCAAGTGCAACATAACCAGCAGCAGTAGTACCACCTGGGCTCATAACGCCATCTTTTAAAAGTGCAGGGTGGATATCTTGGATTAATTCTCCAAAACCGTCAAATAGTCCACGCATAATAACCATCGCATCATCACGCTTCAAACCTTGCTTTACTGCACCATCAACCAATGCTTCCGCAATAAGAGCTAAATAAGCAGGACCACTTCCCCCAAGTGCTGTAGCGATATCTATCTCTTTTTCACTAGCCAACCATCTAGTTTGACCAATAGTTCCTAGAAGTTCTTGTGCCTCATCTTTAAACTCAATATCTCCCGTTAAAGTTGTCATAGACCTGTTTACACTTGCAGCTAAATTTGGCATAGTACGCACAACTGCATGTGGCATTAGGTTTTCACGAAGTTTTTTTAGTGTAGTTCCAGCTAAAACAGAGTAAATAACTCTAGCTCTTCCATTAAGCCTTTCGCCAACACTTTCAACATTTGCAGGCTTAACACAAAAAATAATAGTTTTATTAGTAGTGTCAAAACCATCCATTATGTGTTTATCTACTTCAATCCCAAGTGCCTCTTGAAACTTGTTTAGTTTTGTTAAGTCTCTACCAACAACTTCTATATCGTAGCTATTTTTTAAACCATGAGCAATACTAATTGCCATATTTCCATTTCCAATAAAAGTTATAGTTTTCATGCTAATCCTAAATTTTTTATGTTATTATAACATCATTATAAGATTCTCAATTCCATAGGAAATACCCTTGGGTGCAAGTAGAGAATGACGGAGTAAAACAATGGAACAATTTTTAAGAAAAGCCAAAGATGCAAGTAGAGTTTTATCTACTATTAGTGGCAAGGAAAAAAATAGAATTTTAAATGAGATGGCAGCAGCTCTTAGAAATAATACTAAAGATTTGATAGAAGCAAATGTCAAGGATATGATAGACGGTAAAAAAAACAATCTTACATCTGCGCTTATGGATAGACTTTTTTTAGATGAGAATCGAATAGATGCCATGGCAGTTGCAATTGAAGAGATAGCAACTTTAAAAGACCCAGTTGGAAGAGTTCTCGATGGTTGGATAACTGAAGATGGATTAAATATCCAAAAAGTTAGCATCCCTATTGGTGTGATAGGAATCATTTATGAATCTCGTCCAAATGTTACAAGTGATACAGCAGCACTTTGTTTTAAAAGTTCAAATGTTTGTGTATTAAAAGGTGGAAAAGAAGCTCAAAATTCAAATGAAGCTATTGCTAAAGTACTTCAAGCTACTTTAAGGAAAAATAATCTTGCTGAAGCTCTAATTTCATTAATTCCTGATGCTTCAAGAGAGGGAGTAAGTAAGCTTATCAAGATGGATAAATATGTTGATTTGATTATTCCTCGTGGTGGCGCTGGGCTTATTAAATATGTGAGTGAAAATGCAACTGTAAGTGTAGTTAAGCATGACAAAGGTCAATGTCATACTTATATAGATAAAGATGCAAAATTCGACAATGCTATAGCTATTGCAATAAACGCAAAGTGTCAGCGACCAGGTGTTTGTAATGCGATGGAGACTTTATTGGTTGATAGAACTATAGCTTCAGATTTACTTCCAAAATTAAAAATCAAATTTGATAAAGAGCATACAAAATTAAAGGGATGTTTAGAGACTCAAGCAATTATAGAAGCTGAGCATGCAACAGATGAAGATTATGATACTGAATATTTAGCAAATATATTAAATATAAAAGTTGTAGATGGAGTTGATGGTGCAATTGAGCATATAGTTAGGTTTGGTTCTGGTCATTCAGAAGCAATTATTACTGAAAATATCACAACAACTGAGCAGTTTTTAAATGCTATTGATGCAGCTGCTGTATATGTAAATGCTTCAACTCGTTTTACAGATGGTGGAGCTTTTGGATTTGGTGCAGAGGTAGGAATATCTACAAATAAACTTCACGCTCGTGGTCCAATGGGGATAGAAGGGCTTAATACATATAAGTTTAAAATTTATGGAAGTGGTCAGATTAGATAGTTATTTTTTAGTCCAGCTATCTATATAATCCTTAGCTTTTTTATCTAAAAATTGCATCCTTTTTTTGCCTTTTGGCATCGTTTTTCTAAAATTTTTCATCTCTTGTAAAAATTCACTTATTCCATCTGGAATTAAGTTTTTAAGATATTTTTTTAGATGTTTAGCCATAGCAGGTGAATTTCCAGATGTTGAAATAGCAATGGTTAAATCGTCTTTTTTGATATACGAGGGAAATATAAAATCGCAATATTTTACTGAATCAACGCAGTTACATAAACATTTATATTGTTTTGACTCTTCAAAAATTTGTGATTGAAGAGTTAAATCATCAACCCCAACGATAACTATACAAAATTCTTTTATATCACCAGTTTGATAGACTCTAGTATCAAATTTTAAATTATACTGATTTATTTTTTTTAATATGTTATCAGAAAACTGAGGTGATATAATTGAGATATTTTTTGTAAAATCTAGTATTTTTACAAGTTTTTCGTAGGCTATGTTTCCACCACCAACTATAAGTATTTTTTTATCATCTAATTTTACAAATGCTGGAAAATAACCCATATATATCCTTTTTTAAACAAATCATATCAAAATCTTGGATACAATTATTTAATAGATTGGAGAGATATTTTGGCAAAGGTATATTTAACGGGCGCTGGTCCAGGAGATATTGAACTATTAACTATTAAAGCACTTCGAGTAATCGAGGAAGCTGATGTTATAATTTATGATCGTCTTGCAAATCCAGAGATTTTAAAAAAAGCAAAAAAAAGTTGTGAATTTATCTATGTTGGAAAAGAGGATGGTCGTCATATTATGCCTCAAGATGACATAAATGAAATAATATATAAGAGCTCGTTAAATTATAAAAATGTAGTTCGTCTTAAAGGTGGTGATCCATTTGTATTTGGTCGTGGCGGGGAAGAAGCACTTTATTTATTTACAAGAGATGTGGAGTTTGAAATTATTCCAGGCATAACTTCTGCTGTATCTGTCCCTGCTTATGCTGGAATTCCAGTTACTCATCGTGGAGTGTCAAAAAGTTTTAGAGTGCTAACTGGTCATGAGGCCTCTAAAAAAGATGTCTCAAATATGAACTTCGAAGATTTGCGGACTGATGATACTATTGTATTTTTAATGGGACTCCATAATCTTAGTAAAATTAGTAAAAAACTTATTGAGATTGGTAAAGGAAAAAATTGTCCTGTTGCTGTAATATCAAAAGGTACTACAATAGAGCAAAAAGTTGTAGTTGGTACTCTTTTAGATATAGCTGCTAAGGCTAAAAATATTCCTACTCCTGCGCTTATTATTGTGGGTGAAGTTGTAAAACTTAGGGAAAAATTAAAGTGGTTTTAAATAATCTTTCACTTCATTTTTCAAAGCTTCATAATGTTTTGCATATTTTTTAAATAGTAGTATGTGTTTTTTATCTTCTGGAGTTTTGATGGATAATTTTAACTCTTTTGTTAAGTTTTCAATATTAGTAGCACCAATATTTGCTACAATACTACCAATGTCTAAAAGTAATTTATCTGCCTCTAAAAATTTATTATTATGGATATGATTTTGAATTTTTAATATTGAATTTGAATAATCTTTTATAAAATCATTTAAAATTTCTTTGTAAAAATTTTCATCTCCGCCACAAATCTCTATACCTATAGCTGTATATAGTTCTTGTTGATTATTAATTTCTATATTTTTATCTATAACTATAATATTCTTTTTTTTAAAAGAAAAAGCAGCTAATATGCTGTAAAGTGCATTTATCCTTAGGGGTTTTTCTAGGTGCTCTTGCATACCAGCATCTTTCATTTTATTTATATCATCTGGTGCAGTATCGCCACTTAAAGAAACAACTGTAATGTGATTATACTCATCATTTTGACGAATCAGTCTTGTTGCCTCAAATCCGTCCATATTTGGCATTCGAACATCCATTAATATTATACTGAAATTACTATCTTTTTTTAAATAATTTATAGCTTCTAACCCATCATTTACTACTACAATTTGTATGCCAGATTCTGATAATAGGCCACAGATAACTTTTTGGTTAATTAAATTATCTTCAGCTATCATAATTCTAGAATTTGCAAAGTCCTTAAAATCGTCTTTTGTTTTTTGAGTATATTGTTTAAACTCTTTGTTTAGAGTTGATGGTGCTATGGAATCTTCTATAATTTCATCAGTTTTTTGAGTATATTGTTTAAACTCTTTGTTTAGAGTTGATGGTGCTATGGAATCTTCTTTAATTTCATCAGTTTCGTTATTTAACACATCATAATTAACATTATTCATATCTTTTTTATTATGATTATTTTTTCTTAAGTACAGATAAAAAATAGATAAAATTAAAATTAAGATAAAGGCAATGATTTCTTTGAAATATTTATCTACAATGTTTTCATTTTGTATTGGTTGATTTTTAGTATTTATCTTTTTTATTAAGACTGGGGCAGAATTTTGAGAGATGACTTCTTTAGTTTTAGAGGTTTGCTTTTGTACTATTTTGTTTTGAGAATTAATCTTTATTACATAAGCATCACTAAATTTTGTTGTTTTTATTTTAGATAGTACAACAGTTTGGACAGTTAAATCATTAAAAGGTTCAATAGATACTATATAATGGTTTTTTAATTTTTTAATAGTACCTTTAATATTTTTGTTTTTTAATAAATTTTTGAGCTTAGTATCTTTTTCAATGATTTCATTTAGTTGTAGTTGTATCTCTTTAGCACTTTCATATTTAGAAAAAGTACCAAGTACAATTTGTGTTTGATTTGCAAAAAGCGATGTTATTAGTATTGTAAAAAGTAAAATTATTTTCATTAACATCCTTTT
>JAKISX010000039.1 GCA_021648405.1 Sulfurimonas sp.
TGCAGTATGTGTGAAACATTATGTTTACAAGATAAAACAAATGAAGTTTTAGATGCTTACAAACAAGGTTTGCACCATTTAAAAGCTCCAAGTGGAGATATTCCACAACATCTGAATTTTATTTAGGAAAGCTAATGAAAAAAGTATTTGTATATGGTGATTTTAACATTCTTCATCCTGGGCATTTAAGGCTTTTAAAATTTGCAAAAGAAAGTGGAGATTATCTCACAGTTGGTTTAAACAGTGATGATGTTAGCCATAAGGGGATAAATCAAGATGTTAGACTAGAATCTATTGAAGCTACAAGTTATGTAGATGAAGCATTTATATTAGATACTACCGCACTAGAGTATATAAAAGAGAATAAACCAGATATAGTTGTAAAAGGTAAGGAGCATGAGAGCAGGGTAAATAATGAGTTAGATATTTTAAATTCTTATGGTGCAAAACTACTTTTTAGTTCTGGTGAGATAGCTTTTTCTTCAATGGATTTACTCCAAAAAGAGTTTTTATCATTTGGCTCTAATTTGCAACACAGCCATGATTATCTATCAAGACACAAAATAGAGTTTCAAAATCTTAAAAAAATCATAGATAAATTTTCAACTCTTAAAGTACTAGTTATAGGTGATACTATTGTAGATGAATATATAACTTGTGAACCACTTGGGATGAGTCAAGAAGACCCAACCATAGTAGTTAGCCCTTTGGCAAATAATAAATTCATTGGAGGTGGTGCAATAGTTGCATCTCATGCAAAAACATTAGGTGCAAATGTTAAATTTATATCTGTTGTTGGGGATGATGAAAATAAAGAGTATGTTCAAAAAGGTTTAGAAGATTTAAATATAGAAATCTCTTTATTTTGCGATAATACAAGGCCAACAACTTTAAAACAAAGATTTCGCGCTAATAGCAAAACACTTTTAAGAGTAAATCATCTAAAGCAACACTCTATCTCCAAAGATATTGAAAATGAGATATTAAAAGATATAAAAAAAGATATAGATGATGTGGATTTAATTATATTTTCTGATTTTAGTTACGGGCTTCTTACAAGAAAAATTATAAAAAATATCACTAAACTAGGTTTAGAGAAAAAAATCTTTATGGCTGCTGACTCGCAAAGCTCTTCTCAAATCGGAGATATATCTAAATTTAAAAATATGACTCTAGTTACACCAACAGAAAGGGAGATAAGACTCTCTTTGAATGATTTTGAATCTGGTTTAGTTATATTATCTGAAAAACTATCAAAAAAAACAGATGCTAGTTATATATTTACAACTCTTGGTGCTGAGGGGATAATGATTTATAACAATCCTAAAGCAAAGCTTTTAACAGACAACATTAAAGCACTTGCAAGCAGTGTAAAGGATGTAAGTGGAGCAGGAGATTCTTTGCTTACATGTAGCGCAATGGCTCTATGCGTTGGTGCAAATATTTGGCAAAGTGCGTATCTTGGCTCACTTGCAGCTGCTGTTCAAGTGAGTCGCATAGGAAATGTACCTATTAAAAAAGATGAAATTTTTAAAGAGCTAGATTAGATGAAAGCGTTATTGTTATGTGCTGGACTTGGAGTTAGACTAAGACCAGTTACCAACACAGTTCCAAAATGTTTAGTACCTATAAATGCTAAGCCTTTACTAGAATATTGGCTAGATAGTTTATCTGATGCAGGAATTACAGAATTTTTAATAAACACACACTATTTAGATAATCAAGTCCAAGAGTATGTAAAAAATAGCATTTATAAAAAAAATATAACTCTCACATATGAAAAAAAACTTTTAAATACTGGTGGTACACTTTTAGCAAATCAAGATTTTTTTGACAACTCGCCATTTATGTTAGTTCATGCTGATAACTTATCGTTTTGTGATTTTAAAGCCTTTATAAAATCACATTTAAAAAGAGATAAAAAATGTGAAATGACAATGATGCTTTTTGAGAGTGATACACCAAGTAGTTGCGGCATTGTAAAGTTAGATGCAGATGGTATTGTGCAAGAATTTTATGAAAAAGTACAAAATCCACCATCAAATCTTGCCAATGGTGCTGTATATATTTGTGAATCAAGCATGTTAAAGTTTTTAGAAAATTTAGATATAAAAGATATTGATTTTAGTAATGATGTGTTGCCAAAGTTTATGGGAAAAATAGGTACATATCTAAATGATATATACCATAGAGATGTTGGTACTATTGAGAGTTACGCACTAGCACAAATTGAGTGCAGAAAGTTTATTTTGAGTTAACTTCAGAATCAATCATCATCTTTAAAGAAGAAAATTGTGCATTAATTTTACTAATCATAGCATCATATGCTATAAATCTTTTAGTCATGATATCGTAACGAGTATCAAGTGATGCTTTAGCACGAAGATAAGAATCATTTAAACTGCTACCCTCTGTTTCTAAATCTGTTTTAAATGAACTTAAAAGCTTTCCGTAACCAGTATATGAATTTAACTTATCATCTATAGATTCAAAAATACCTGTTACATCCCCTCCCTCAGTGTTTACTCCACCAGTAAAAAACAGTTTAACTGCATCTGGGTCATCTCTAAGTTTTCCTTCTATAACACTTTTATCAAGAGACAAAACTCCAAACCTATCTAAGTCAAAACCATAATTAAGAAGAGAACCTTCATCGCTTAATGCAGTTATAGCTCGAGTTAAATCCCTAGAGATAGATTTTACAAAACTACTACTATTAAAAACACCCTCTGCACCAGTATTTTCATCTTTAACTGTCATATCAGATATATTTTGCATAAGCGTATTATAGCTATCTACAAAAAGCTGTAATTCATCAGCAATACTACTTGTATCTTGCTTTATATCAATACTTGAAAAAGCACCCTCTTCTTTAAGAGTTATGTTTACACCTAAAATAAGGTCATCTATATCATTTGTTGGTCTTACAATTGTGATACCATTATATTTAAACTCCGCATCTGTAGCTGTTTGTACTTTTTGATAACCATTAGGATTTGTTACCGCATCATAAGGATTAAATAGTGCCCCATCCATAAGACCATCGTTATCCGTAATTGTTAAAGCCTCACCAGCACCTGTTGACTTAGATGATACAACTAAGTTATAAGAGCCATCCCCAGTTTGTAAAATAGAAGCAGATATAGTATTTCCAGCTGTATCTGTTATGGCTTGAGCAAGGTCTTGTAGTGTCATAGTTGCATCATAATCTATAGTATAACTACCAATGCTCAGAGTACCAGCTCCTGAGGCTATAGGTGTAATGTCTTTATCACTAAGCGCACCAAATGATGTTATATCTTTTTTAGCAAGAGCGATAGTTTCTAGTGTAAAAGATTCCACAGTAGCACCTGCATCAACAGTAACTTTAGCACTACCTGTAACATCAACTGTTTTATTGTCAAATAAAGTATCATAACTAAGAGCAGAAGCGCTTGCTTTAAAGTTTTTCATTAAAGATGTTAAGAGTTCTTCAGCGTCTTGCTTTTGGTTATTAAGAGTAATTTTATTTTCAATTGGTTTAATCAATCTAGAGTTGTCAGCTGCTTTTAATTGATCAATTACATCAGCTGTTAATACTCCAGACCCAATTCCAAGGGAACTTATATCACCCATAGTAAATCCTTTCTTACATATATTTTATATTATAACCTAATTATACATCGACAAATTGTTGATATACTTTAGATAGATTATATTAGATAATTATATACAAATATTACTAAAGAAAATTAAATCATTGTCGATGTATTTAAAATGAAAGAAATCAATGCTAATGAAAAAGGATCCAAGATGTATGGTAATTTAGCTCATAATATTTATGCACAAAATAATGTTGGAATTGAATCCCCATATAAGCTAATAGAGATGCTATATGAGGGTGTGCTTCGCTTTAATGCTCAAGCAAAAAAAGCTATAAAAGATAATGATATTGAAAAAAGAATATATTGGGTAAACCGCTCTATTGCTATTATCACAGAATTATTAGCAATACTAGATATCAAACAAGGAGATATAGCACTATATCTCGATGGCTTATACAAGCAAGAAATATCACTTTTGATATCAGTTAGCCAAAATAGTGATATTTCAAAACTTGATGAAGTAAGCAATGTATTTAAATGTTTACTAGAAGCTTGGAGAGAAAGCGCAAATGTGGCTTAATAGATTAAAAATAGCGATTGTAGAAAAAAATACAAATGAAATAGATAAATTATTAGATGAAGTTCCTGAGTTTTCAAATAAAAAAGCGATGCAAGAGGCAATGTATCTTATGCGAGAAGCTAGTGAATTGCTTTATTCTCTTAAAGATGAAACAGGCGAAATTTTATCTCAAATTAAAAAAAACATTGACTTTTTAAACTCAACACAAACACCAACTTATCAAACTAAAATAGATATAAAATCATAATTATTTTTTACAAATCCCAAAATTCAAACTTCTTATAGTGTATTCACTTACAACAGCACCTTTTCTCATAGTTAAAATATGCTCGAGGGCATCGGCAATATCACTACTTAAAAGTCTTTCATTCTCTTTGGCACTTACATCAAATCGAAGTTTTTCATAAAAATTAGTTTGCGTCATATCTGGATTAATATTTGTAATGCTTAGATTACTTTTTCTTGTTTCTTCAAAAAGTGAATCTCCAAAAGCTTTTAAACCAGCTTTAGTAGCTGAGTAAACACCTGCAAATTTTGAAGCACGAAGTGCTTCAATAGAGTTTATGTTTATAAGGTAACCATTGTTTTTTTTAAGATTTTTTAATAGAGCATTTGTTAAAAGCATAGGTGCTGTTAAGTTTAAAAAGACCATCTCTTTTATAGAGTGAGGGTTTAACTCTTCGTGTGGTTCAAATTTTCCAAATCCAGCACAGTTTATCAGTATATCTATGTTGATGTTTTTTAAGTCATTACATGCAGTAGATGTCTCTTTTTCATTAGATAAATCAACTTGAATCGGAGTAAAATATGTATGAGAGATAATGTCATTTGTTATACTTCTACTTATACCAATAACTTCATACCCAAGCTTTAAAAGTCTTAAACTTATAGCTTTTCCTATCCCACTACTAGCTCCAGTTACAACAGCTTTTTTCATTTTTTAATCCTCCTCATAATCTCATTAGCTTTATCAAATATTAATTTTTTAGTCCCATCTTTAGTTACTTTTTTTGGCTCAAAATGATCACTTACTATTTTAAACATATATCTATTTTTTATCATATTTGTAGCATCTATAAAACCTAATGATTCCATATCTACAATTTCATATTTATCTTTATTTTGCACTTCATTATTAACACAAGTTAGAGTAAATTTTTCTTTTACTCTTTGTGAGGGCATTGAAATATCAAGCAATTCTCCAATATGAAATTTTTTACTAGCTCCACAAATTCCAACATTTACAATAATATCATCTTCATTCATTAATTTTAGTGTTTTTTTAGTTGCGTTATACATATTTTGAGATCCAATACCACTTATTATAATGTTCACATCAAGTTTTTTATCAATAAACGCTTGAGCTTCTGCTTTAAGTGCAAAAATCATATAAATCATTTTTTCCTCTTTGTAGCTTTTTATCCGAGAGAAATGGTGCCATAACAAAGCTTCAAGATGCAATAGAAAATAAAACTTTTCATGATATTAGTGAAAATGCTCACTTGATTAAAGGAAGCTCTGGTAATTTAAAGCAATTCAGAAGTAATATCGTCTATTTAAGTTTTTTTAGTTATAATTTTATCGCTTCTCTTTAGACCTGTGCAATAATAACTTAAGGCAATGTGTCAGGGTAGGAATACAGCAGCACACCTTATTTTTTTTATGTGCCGCAGGTATCTGGAGGGGAGTCTTCTTTGTTTAAACTCATTTTAAAACTATAACCATTAAACCATTAAATACCATTGGGATGCAAATTTAGGGTGATGAACATATCGGCATTTAGAAAAAACAATAAATATTGTGTTAAATTAAGTAATCGTTACAATAAATGTGATATGATTATGGGCAATATTAGATAATTGAACTCTTAGAACGATTAGTTATTAGATTCCAGGTCAAGCCTGGAATGACGGTATGGCGTCACTCTGAATAAAGCCTGGAATGACGGTATGGTCGTCATTCTGAGGAAACCTGAAATGACTGTTCGTTTGCATTACAAGAGCATTTCCTTCGGGCATTGAGAGTCTAGTTTATGAACTAATTAAAGGGCTTAATTTAATATATTTTAGGATGGTAAATGAAAAAAACTTTTTTTATAATAATTACAAACTTTTTTTTAATAACTACAATGTTATCAGCTAGCCAAACGATAAAATTAGATGACCGTGCTTTTAATGCAGCTAAAATAAAAGCAGATAAAGGTGACCCTAGTGGTCAGTTTGCATTAGGTGGTATCTATTTTCATGGTATTGTTGTAGAAAAAGACCATAAAATGGCAGCAAAAATGTACGAAAGTGCTGCTGCTCAAGGACATGTTAAAGCGATGTTTAATCTCGCTATGATGTACCTTGATGGAGATGGTGTTGAAAAAGATGCAAAAAAAGCAATATACTACTTTACTAAAGCGTCAGATAGTGGAGATATAAAATCTTCAGTTCATCTTGGAGATATCTACTATTTTGGGCATGGTGTAAAAATAGATTACAACAAAGCATTTAAGCCATATAAAAAAGCTGCTGACTTAGGTTATCCTATTGCGCAACATAAAGTTGGACTCATGTATAAAAGGGGTCACGGTGTTGAAGTAGATACTCTCAAAGCAAAAAAATATCTACAAAGATCTGCTATGCAAAGTTGTTCAAAAGCACAATACGATCTTGGGAAAATGTATTTAAAGGGTGATGGTATTGAAAAAAATATGCAATTAGCAAAAAAGTTAATGCAAGAAGCTTATTTAAATGGAAAAAAAGAAGCAAAAATTATTTTAGATAAGTACAAATGGAATATAGAACAATAAAAATAGGAGGAGATTAAAATGAAATTTTTTTTATTTCTTATACTTTCAACAGTATATGTACTATCAGCATCACCACTATATAAAAAATGTAGTGCATGTCATGGAAAAAAAGGTGAAAAAGCATCTTTAAATTTAACAGGTGCTATTGCTGGTATAAAATCAAGAGATATTGTTGATATGTTAAAAGAATACAAAGCAGGCACTTTAAATAAGTATGGTTTTGGGAAGATGATGAAAGGGCAAACTAGTAAACTTTCACTAGAAGATATGAAAGAAATAGGAGCTTATATTGAGGCTATGCCCCCTGTAGCACAAGCTAAAAAAATTAAAAAAAAGAAAAAAAATTCTGCTGAGACACTGTATAAAAAATGTTCAGCATGTCATGGGAAAAAGGGTGAAAAAAGATCACTTGGCGTAAGTAAGATTATTGCGGGTATGAAAGCAGAGACAATTATTAAAGAGCTAAAAGAATATAAAGCAGGCAATAAAAATCTTTATGGATTTGGAAAAATGATGAGAGGGCAAACAGCTAGACTCTCAGATGAAAAAATAAAGATTATTGCAAAATATATAGAATCTCTTCCTCCCGTGATAGTAGATAAAGAGGAGATGAGAAAACCACTTAGAGAGATATCTCAAGAGGAGGCCGATTTCAACAAATTTATGAATGCTTATTTTAGGGATTCTAAAGATCCAAATGAAACATTTGAAGCAGCAAAGAAAAGTTATGAACAACATCTAAAAAACAAAGGAAAAAAATGAAAAAAATATCTATAGCACTAAGCGTTATTGCACTTTTAATGGTAGGTTGTAACGATAAACCAAAAGAAGATACTACTGAAGTACAAAAAGATCAAACAACAAAAAGCTCAGCAGCTACTAATGAACCAGAAAACATCTACGGCGCTGCTACTAATTCAATGCCTCCACATGGAGATACGCCACCTGCTGGAGCAGATGTTCAAGCTAGTACTCCTCATGTTGCAATAATTCTTGAAACAATGAATGCTACAGGTTATACTTATGCTAAAGTTGACGAAGATGGAGCTATCTACTGGATAGCCTCTCCACAAACAAATGTAAAAGTCGGAGATACCGTTTCTTATATTGAGCAGATGGTTATGAAAGATTTTGTTAGTAAATCTTTAGATAAGACATTTGATTATTTAATGTTTGCTAGTGCTATGGTAAAACCAGGAGAGGCTCATGACCATGCTAGTCATGTAAGTCAACCACATCCAGTTGATACTAAATCTAGCTCAACCCCAAATACAGTTGAAGCTACAGTAGAAAAAATTAGTGTAGCTAAACTTGATGGTGGATATAATATTGAAGAGTTGTACGCATCCAAAGATAAACTTAAAGACAAGAGCATCAAACTAAGAGCTAAGGTTGTTAAGGTATCAAAGGCAATTATGGGCAAAGATTGGATTCATCTTCAAGATGGAACAGGCGAAGGTGCTACAAGTGATATTATGTTAACAACAAAGGATTCAACTGTAAAGGTTGGAGATATTGTTATAGTAGAGGCGATTTATAAAACTGATGTAGATTTAGGGTATGGATATTTCTTTGAAGTGATTTTGCAAGAGGGTAAATTTGTAAATTAATTATTAAAATTATATGAAATTACAAAGAAGATACATAATTTAATTTATTTTTAATATCACTAAAGATATACTGCTTGTAGCCGATATATAAGCTAAAGTTTATGTATTAAAGTAAAAAAGGAGATATTATGTTAGGGAAAAAAATAATAGCTGGTGTTTTAATAGCTGGTTTTACGTCACTTTGGGGTGGCGTTGTGGGTTCGGCACATGATCTAAGTGCTACAGCTTGGTCAGGTACGATTACAGAGGATAATGGAGAGGCGTGTGTTTATTGTCACACTCCCCATGCAGCAAACACAAGTTTCGCTGGTGCTCCATTATGGAATAAAGACAGTGCAGCTGGTACAGCAAATAACGCGTTTGTGTTATATGGTGCTACTGCTCCTGGTACACAGGGTACTACAATAGCAGGTACACTTGTTGGTGCTACTGGTGGTGTAGTAAATGCGTCTTCAATGGCATGTTTAAGTTGTCACGATGGTGTTAGCGCAGTTAACTCTGTAGTAAATGCACCGGGTGCTGGTTATTCTGCTGGACTTGATGGTCTTATTGGTGATACAGCTACACCAATTTCTGATGCATTATTTAATACTAATCCTCTTGCTGATTTAGGAGACGATGGTGTAAACCTAAGTAATGATCACCCTATATCTGTGCCATATGTTGTTGGAGCAGCAGGTCTTAAGCCTACTTCAACTGTTATAACTGGGTGGGCAGGTGCTACTACAATTGACGACTTGTTAAGAACTACAGGTGGTGTTGATTATGTTGAGTGTGGTTCTTGTCATGATCCGCATGATGGTGCTGATTCTTTTGTTGTAGGGCAATCAGTTTACTTCTTAAGAGCCTCAAATACAGAAAGTGCTCTGTGTGTTGCTTGTCACGATAAGTAACAGTATTTAAATTTCATGAGAGGAATTTTCCTCTTGTGTAATGTTTCTCACTTATACTATTTAAATTTTCAAAAGGTTTGCAAATGTCTAAAAATTTTTTAAAAGTTTATATGTGTATAGTAGTGCTAATTTTATTTAGTGCTTGTGCACCCAAAAATATAGAAAAAGTTAAAATTGTTATCCCACCACCACCAAATGAGCCTAAGGTTTTTTATGAAACATCATATAGAGGTGATTCTAGTTTTGCTACAAGAAGCGCACTTGACGCATTTATTGGCGAAGAGATCTCTTTTACTAATATTAATCTTGTTAAACCATACGGTGTAGCCGCATTTGGCGATAGTATTTATGTATCAGATACGGCAAGAGCAGCAGTGTTTGATATTGATGAAAAGCTAAAAAAAGTCTCACTTATTGGAGCTGGGTCACCAGGTAAACTATCTCTTCCTGTTGGGATAGCTGTTGGAGATGAGGGTAACATATATGTAGCTGATTCAAAAAGCAGCAGCATTTTAGTTTACGATAAAAATAAAAATTTCCTGAATGCTTTTGGCGGAAGACTAGAGCTAGCTAGACCTACTGGAATTAGTATTAACAATAAAGACAAAATATTATATGTAGTAGATACAAAAGCACATAATATTAAAGCCTATTCATTAGCAGGAAAGTTGTTGTTTACATTTGGAAAAAGGGGAGTAGAAGAGAGTGAATTTAATTTTCCTACAAATATTGCAGTAGACAGAAGAAATGGTAACCTGGCTGTAGTAGATACCCAGAATTTTCGCGTGCAAGTATTTGACAAAGATGGTAACTTTATAAGAAAGTTTGGAAAACTAGGCGATAGACAAGGGATGTTTGCTAGACCAAAAGGTATTGGTATAGACAGCGATGGTAATATTTATGTATCTGATTCAGCATTTAATAATGTACAGGTATTTAATGATGAGGGTGAATTACTTATATTTTTTGGAAGCTCAGGTAATCAAATAGGTCAATTTAGCCTTATCGCTGGTCTGCATGTTGATAAATATGATAGAATTTATGTTGTAGATAGCTTTAATAGAAGAGTTGCCGTTTATCAGTATATTAGTGAGCCTTGGAAAAAGCATAATCCTATAAAATATAAAGAGTTAAAGGAAATATAAGCCAATGAAACTATTTTTAAAAATAACAATACCAATTTTAGTAAGTTTAGTTTGTCTAAACGCAAGTCCTGTAGCAACTTTAGAAAAAAATGTAGTAGCAATGGTAAATGGAGTAAAAATTCAAAAATCTGAATTAGACAGAGGTGTTAAGCGATTGTTTCCAGCAAGATATTTTCATAAAACAGTATCAGATGATAAAATAAAAGTTTTTGAAAAAGAGGTACTAGATGGACTAGTAGATAGAGAGTTATTAATTCAATATGCTAAGTCTATAGATATTAAAGTCTCTCAAGATGTGATAGACAAAGGTATTGAGCATGCAAAAAAAAATCTCAAGAGTACGGAAAATTTTAATGAGGCCTTGAGAAAAGCTGGATATACCTTAAAAACTTTCAAAGAGCTGTATTACAACGAGGAACTGCTTAAAAAACTATATGAAAAAAAGATAAATGTAAATTTAAGTGAAGATGACCTACTAAAATACTATGAGAAAAACAAATACAAATTTAAAGAACCTGAGAAGATTGAGGCAAGAGTGATATATGTAAGAATCGATCCTACTATTGCAAAAGGAAAATCCAATGCTAAGCAAAGAATCCAAGAAGCTTATCAAAAACTAAAAGACGGTGAAGATTTTTCTGATGTTGCAGCAAAGTATTCAACTGCTATGAGCCGCATAAAAGGTGGAGATTTAGGGTATATACACAGAGGTATGCTGGAGCCAGGTATTGAAAAAAAAGCATTTTCTATGGATGCTAATACAACAAGTGAAATAATGGAAGAAACTATTGGTTTTTACATTGTAAAAGTTGAAAAAATATTAGAACCAAACCAACTTCCTTTTGAAGCCATTGAAAAGAAATTAAAAAAAGATTTAAAGAAAAAAACTGAAAAAGAACGAAAGAGTAACTTGCTAAAAAAGCTAAAATCAACTGCGGTGATTGTAAAGTAGCTGCAGGACATGAAAAGAGCAGTAGTTTATTTTTTTGGAGCATTTTTAATATTTTTTGGTACAAAATTATCTTCTAATACTCTTAGTAAATCGGATATTTCTGATGTTAAATATAAAGCTGAATCTTCACAAGAAATATCACAAGATAAAGATGACCCTTACATAAATTTTATTAACATGTTATCAAAAGATAACACTAAAGTTAAAATTGAGCAAATTGATGAAATTCAACCAACAACTATTTTAAAAACAGATAATAAAATCGAATCAGCTAATGAAGAGGACACCGATATAAAGCTTGTTAGCAAATTTTCAAAAGAGAATACTAAAATTAAAATCGAGCAAATTGATGAAATCCAACTAGCAACTAGTACGGATGTAGATGATGAAATTCAACCAACAACTATTTTAAAAACAGATAATAAAATCGAATCAGCTAATGAAGAGGACACCGATATAAAGCTTATTAGCAAATTTTCAAAAGATGCTGAAATCCAACTAGCAATTGACTTAAAAAAGGAAGCCAAAGTCGATAATAGTGGATTTGCAAGAAATTATTATGTAGAAGAAGTAGATCCTACAACATGGGAATCAATAGCTTATACAATAGACTATCTTAAATCAAGTATTAATCTTTTTGGTGGTAAAGATAGTGGTTTTTATGGTAATTTAGGTTTAATCTATACATATAATACACATGATGATGCAGTAAATCAAAGAAGTCAGAGTAACTTTAAACAAGAATATAGTCTTGGGTATAGGGGAGTAGCTTATAGCTCAAAATTATTAAAATATTCACTTTTTGCCACTATAAGATATGAAGATATAGAAGATAAAATCAACAATGACATTATTGAAACTAAAGCAGAAGGCTATGACTACAAAGTAAATTTAGACTTTTTAAGACATACTAAGACCCCCTTTACAATAAATGCCACAAAAATGCAAAAACCAACTTATACCTTATACAGAAACAATAAAAGTAATTTTAGATATGACGATACTTCATTAGGTTTAAACGGGCTATTAAATCTAAAAATATTTCAATTAAACTATAGTGCTTTGGATTCCAAAGGGACATACGAAGATATTATTTCTACCGATTACAGAAAAAACAGAACTTACAGAGTTACACTAACTAAAAAAACTGATATTCAAAACATTAGATTATATTATGATAATACAAATCAAATAATAGATAGAGAAAAAATTAATTCAAGTGCTTTATATAATATTGGAAAAGAAAGTATAAATTTATATTATCGAAATAAACTTAGCAGTTCTGTAAAATTAGATGCACAATCAAGTTATAGAATATATGATTATTCAGATAGTTTATTTAACTCAAGTCAAACAAAATCAACACTTGCAAATTTAAATTTATCTTGGAGTCCAGTGGGAAAACACCATGCTTCTATTGGTATAAGTGGAAGCGACATAAAAGATTTAAATAAACAATTAAATACAAGCACCTCTATACAAAATATTAATTTAGTACAGTCTTATGGTTATCGTATGTCAAAAAATATAAATATATCACAATCTTTAGGCTACAACATTGTTTTTACTGATTTAAATACAATGAAAAATATAAATTTTAATTCAGGTATTAATTATAGAAAAAAAATTGCTACAGGAGCAACTTTGAGTATTTTTATTAGCGCTGGCGTTAATAACAATTCAAGTGATGCAAACTCAAGCATAGTTACTAATAACATGACAACATATTTGTATGCGGCAGGTACGGGGATTAATCAAGCATTACCAGGCATAAATTCAAGATTAAATATTGATTTTAAATATAATGGCTCTACGAGTAATACGGAGGAAGCTAGACAATCTTATGGTGGCGACCTTGGTATAAATACTAATATTTATTCAAGTCTAAGAAATCAATTTAAGATTAAGTACTACAATGATACTATAGAAAACTTTAGAGGTGCAAATATTTTAATTTCTACTGAGTCCAGTAGAGCTAGCGTTTCAAATGAAATTAATCATGCTACTATGATAGGAACTAAGGGGACATTAAATACAAAAATAGGCATTGAGTACTTATCAACGGAAACAAATGGAAAAAAAATCGATAGATTAATGCCAAAGGCTGATATTGTATTTAGATATAGATTAGGTCAAAAACTAAATCATATAAGCAGGGCTGATGTGTATAGAGAGGTGTATTATGATACAACAAATTATAGTTTTGCAAGTGATTTTATATTCGAAACTGGTAAGTTAAGCGCCTCAATAGGATATATATATAATAAAATAATAGTTGGTAATGATGTTGATGGTGTTGTTAATAGTAATGTCGATATCTTAGATAGAGATATACATAGAGTCAATATGAAATTTAACCGTAGATTTTAAAGGAATATGAAATGAATAAAATTCTAATAATTAGTTTATTTTTAGTATGTGTTAGTTTTTTAAATGCAAAAGATGTAAATAAATTAGTCTGGCCTCACTCACCAGATGAACCAAGAATCGAACATATAGGTCTTGCTTCAACTTCTAGTGAATTTGGTATAGAAAAAGGTTTTTTTTCAAAAATATTTGATTTTATAGCTGGAGGAGAAGATGTAGTATTATCCTCCCCATTTGGTATTTATGCTCAAGAACAAAGAGTTTATGTAACAGATGTATTAACTAAAAAAGTATATATATTTGACAAAGCCAAAGATAAAGTAATAATAATAGAAGGAAGCGATAATGAAACTTTTCTTTATCCCATAGATGTTGTATGTGATTCAAAAGGAAAGATTTATATCTCTGATTCTATAAGAGCTAAAGTTTATGTATTTGACGAAGATGGTGACTTTGATTATGCTATAAAGCCAAAAGTTTTTAAAAGACCTGTTGGGCTTAGTGTAAATTATGAAGAAGATAAATTGTATATTGTGGATGCAGTTGCAAGTCAAATACATGTAACTACACTTAAAGGAAAATTTCTTTATTCCATAGGTAAAAAAGGTAATGGAGATGGAGAGTTTAATAGACCAACATTTATTGATATAGATAATAATGGAAATATTTATATATCTGATTCTTTGAACCATAGAGTGCAAATCCTAAATGGAGATGGTAAATTTCTTCAAAAATTTGGTCAATTAGGGCAAACTATAGGTAGCTTTGCTAGTCCAAGAGGTATATCCTTAGATAAAGACAATAACATTTATGTAAGTGATAATATGTTTAATAATATACAAGTTTTTAATAAAAATGGAAAATTATTGCTGGTATTTGGTAATTATGGGGCTAAAAGAGGTGAATTTTCACTAGCCCAAGATATATTTATACTTAAGAATGGTACTATATATGTAGCAGATACTCATAATAAAAGAGTACAAATTTTTAAATTACTTAAAGTTGATTAATAAAGGAGCGTAGATGAAATTTATACTTAAAACTATTTTTTGGATATTTATATTTTTAAATACGCCACTTTTTGCACTAATTGATAACACAAAACATAATTTATCTACAACTAGCACAGGGACAATTAAAGCTCAAAGCCAAACAGAGATATGTGTGTTTTGTCATATTCCACATAGGGCTAATGTAGATGGGAAACCGCTTTGGAATAGAAGCATGCCTACATCAACTTATACTATGTACAATAGTGATTATCTAAAAAGAATGGGTTATACAGTTGAAAATGATTTAGGGACAACCAACAATACTCCTGGTGCATTGTCAAGACAATGTTTAAGTTGTCATGATGGGACTGTAGCTATTGGGGCTGTAAGTGTATTACATACCCTTACAGATCAAACCATTGATATGGCTGGCGTAGAACCAGATGGGACTATGTCAAGTACTGCAGCAGGTTATATTGGAACTGATTTAACGATGCATCATCCTGTTGGAATTATATATAATCCAGCACCTACTAAAATTTTTGGTGATGGTACTACTAGGACTATGGAGTTAAAAATATCACCAGATTCTCCCATTAGAATTTTTAATTACGCAGGAAACAACTATGTAGAGTGTTCATCTTGCCATGATCCACATAAAGATAATGATAAATTTTTACGCGTAGATACTGGAGCTAATCTTGCTCAAAATGTGGCAGCTACATGTACAGCATGTCATGAAAAAATTGATTGGGTTGGAAGTGTCCACCAATCTCCACCAGTAGGTTCCCCTGATTATACTGATGCTACACTAATAGCAAATTATGGGACAGCAAAAATAGCAGATATAAGCTGTGCAAATTGTCATACCCCTCACAATGCAGGGGGAACTCCTTATCTAAATAGACAAGTGCATGAACAAACTTGTTTTCAGGGTGCTTCATCAAATACAGCAGGTGCAGCATGCCATGGCGATAACATAGGTGCAGCAGTAGATATAGAAAGCCAACTTAAGAAAAATTATGCACATCCAGTTATCTCTTCTCTTTATCCAGGAATAAGTGGAAGCCATACAAACTTAGATACACTTTATGGAGCAGGGATTGCAGATCCAGATGGAGGTGGGGGTATTGACTGGGCAAGCAATAAACATACTAGTTGTATGGATTGTCATAATCCACATAAGTCAAAACCTACTACTCGCGTAACAGATCCTGATTGGTATCCAGTTACTCCTACAAACCTAACTTCTGCTTCAGGAGTATTAGCAGGAGTTACAGGTGTTGAGCCAACTTGGCCAGCAGAGTGGAGTAAACCAGATATTTTTACAACAACAGAAGCAGCTATAAAAGAGTATCAGATATGTTTTAAGTGTCATTCATATTGGGGAGTTGGAGATACAATTAATGGTATAAGCTTAACACATTTTACACCAAGTAGCAATTATACAGTACCTATGACAGACGTAGCTTGGAGTATGAATATTAACAATAAATCAGGACATCCAGTTGTAATAAGTCAATCATTAAGACCTGGTTCTTATGCTCCAAAGGAGGCTAATTCTTTATTGCCGCCATGGAGCAATCATCTAGGTACTTCAACAATGTATTGTTCAGATTGTCATGGAGCTGAAGATAAACTAGGTGGTGATCCAAAAGGTCCACATGGTTCAAACTTGAAATATCTTTTAACAGGGGAAAATCAGTCTTGGCCAACAAACCCAGATGGTACTACTCTTTATACAACAGTTGATATTAATACAGCAGGTGCAAATGACCTTTTTTGTAAAAATTGTCATGATTTAACTACACCTCATGAAGACTGGGGTGGTTCAATGCCATATTTAGATTACGCTTGTGTAAGGTGTCATGTAGCAATACCACACGGATCTCCAGTATCAAGACTTATAGGATATGATACTTTTCCAAGCCCATATAATTATAACGGCGATCGTTTAATGATTAATAGATATATAAAAAATAGCATTATAGATGAAAATGATGTAGCTGGAACGGGTTGTGGTGGTATGATGTGGTGTCACGGAGGAAACACTGTCCCTGGCTATGATCCAAACATAATGCCATAGATGTAGATAATATGAAAAAGATTTTATTAATAATATTTATTTTATCACCATTTTGTTTTGCACTCTCAAATGTAGATGATGATAAGCGAATAAAGCATGCGCTACTTAAGTACAATTATGGAATTATAAAGATGACTAAAAGTGGTGATACTCATCTTTTAAAAGATATGTTATCTAAAGATGTCCATGAAAAATTAATGATATGGGCTGATTCATGGAAATTTAGTAATCTTGCTATGGTTGCAAAAATTAATGATTTAAGATTTTCCCCTATAATCTATAATGAAAATAATGCAACAATAGGTACGATGGAAAATTGGACATTTGCTTATGCCGATTTAACAACAAAAGATTATGCCCTTAAGCCATTGCAAATTTTTTACCAGATGAACTATACTCTACAAAAAAATGGAGATATGTGGAAAATCATAGCTGTTAAACATATAAAAGAAGAAAGTTTCACAAAAGAAAAAACTCATAATCCAACACTAAAACCAAAAAAAGAAGAGCTTAAAGAAAAAATACCTACACATTAGTTCATTTTGTGATAGACTTCATATTCTTATAGCTGTTGGATATTGATTAAGTTGATTAAAAAAAGGGGTGCAAATGAAGTTTATACTTAAAACTATTTTTTGGTTATTTATATTTTTAAATACGCCACTTTTTGCATCAATTGATAACACAAAGCATAATCTTTCTACAACTAGCACAGGTACGATTAAAGCTCAAAGTGAAACAGAGATATGCGTTTTTTGTCATATTCCACATAGGGCTAATGTAGATGGTAAGCCACTTTGGAATAGAAGCATGCCTACATCAACTTATACTATGTACAACAGTGATTACTTAAAAAGAATGGGTTATGCAGTTGAAAATGATTTAGGGACAACTAACAATACACCTGGTGCATTATCAAGACAATGTTTAAGTTGTCATGATGGTACAGTAGCTGTTGGAGCTGTAAGTGTATTGCATACTCTTACAGATCAAACCATTGCTATGGCTGGAGTAGAAGCAGATGGGACTATGCCTAGTACGGCAACAGGTTATATAGGGACTGATTTAACGATGCACCATCCTGTTGGAATTATATATAATCCAGCACCTACTAAAATTTTTGATGACGGTACTACTAGGACTATGGAGCTAAAAGTATCGCCAGATTCTCCCATTAGAATTTTTAATTATGCAGGAAACAACTATGTAGAGTGTTCATCATGCCATGATCCACATAAAGACAACGATAAGTTTTTACGCGTAGATACTGGAGCTAATCTTGCTCAAAATGTGGCAGCTACATGTACAGCATGTCATGAAAAAATTGATTGGGTTGGAAGTGTACATCAATCTCCACCAGTAGGCTCTCCTGATTATACTGATGCTACACTAATAGCAAATTATGGAACTGCAAAAATAGCAGATATCAGTTGTTCAAATTGTCATATGCCTCATAATGCAGGTGGGACCCCTTATCTAAATAGACAAGTGCATGAACAGACTTGCTTTCAAGGTGCTTCATCAACTACAGTAGGCGCAGCATGTCACGGTGACAATATAGGTACAGCGGTAGATATAGAAAGTGAATTAAAGAAAAATTATGCACATCCAGTTATTTCTGCTCTTTATCCAGGTACAGGAAATCACACAAACTTAGATACTCTTTATGGGACAGGGATAGTAGATCCAAATGGGGGTGGCGGTATTGACTGGGCAAACAATAAACATACTAGCTGTATGGATTGTCATAACCCACATAAGTCAAAACCTACCACTCGTGTATCAAATAATCCACTAGATCCAAATTATTGGTACCCAACGACCCCTACAAACTTAACTTCTGCTTCTGGAGTATTAGCAGGAGTTACAGGTGTTGAGCCAAGTTGGCCAACAGAGTGGCTTCAGCCAAATATTTTCCAAACAACAGAAGCAGCAACAAAAGAGTATCAGATATGTTTTAAGTGTCACTCATATTGGGGAATTGGAGATACAATTAATGGTATAAGCTCAACACATTTTACACCAAGTAGCAATTATACAGTACCTATGACAGACGTAGCTTGGAGTATGAATATTAACAATAAATCAGGACATCCAGTTGTAATAAG
>JAKISX010000002.1 GCA_021648405.1 Sulfurimonas sp.
TCGGCTCATCGCATCCTGGGGCTGAAGCAGGTCCCAAGGGTATGGCTGTTCGCCATTTAAAGCGGTACGCGAGCTGGGTTCAGAACGTCGTGAGACAGTTCGGTCCCTATCTTCCGTGGGCGTAGGAGAGTTGAAGAGAGCTGACCCTAGTACGAGAGGACCGGGTTGGACATGCCACTGGTGCACCAGTTGTTCTGCCAAGAGCATCGCTGGGTAGCTACGCATGGATGAGATAACCGCTGAAAGCATCTAAGCGGGAAGCCAACTCTAAGATGAACTCTCCCTGAAGTACGCTTGAAGACTACAAGCTTGATAGGCTGGGTGTGTACGCACTGTAAAGTGTTTAGCTGACCAGTACTAATAGTACGATTGTCTTTTTATTAATTAATCCGTAAAATGAACTAAGTCCATTTTGCTACGCTTGGACCGCTAAGGTCACTAAAGCTTGATTCTTTGAATCAGAATTTAGATAAGTAAGATTAATACAATTCGTTCACTACCTTGTTTAGTGTATATAATTTCGTCATCCCAAACTTGCACCACAAGGGTATTTCCTTTGGTCATTTGGAATTACGAAGTAAGTTATTTAGATACTGTTGACTTTAACAACTATAAATTAATGAGAAATCATTAATAACTCACTCAACTGACTTATACAGTCATATTTAAGTACATATAGATATGTATTTAAATGTGATTGTCTAGGTGGCTATAGAGAGAGGGAAACGCCTGGCTCCATTCCGAACCCAGAAGCTAAGCCTCTCATCGCTGATAATACTTATCCTTTCAGGATTGGAAATGTAGGTCGCTGCCTAGTTGGTCATTTTTACTTCACATTTGCACTTTTTAAACTTACTCACGTACTTGATGTATGCTTCGCAACTTTAAAAAGCACAACTGCTTTGTAAAAAAGCTTTTTTAATTTTTAATTTATCCCATTCTTTTTCTAAATACTTTTATGGTAAAATACTTGTGCTAAATTTATGATTTTAGCTATAAGCAACTCAAACAAGGAAGAAAATGTTTAAAAATATACTAAAGAGTATAGCTATATTAATTTTAACCTCTTGTGTTGCTTTTTCAGCGCAAGGTGTAAGATTTAACGTAATTCCTGGTGATGCAGAAGCTAATTACAATAAAATGATTAATGGAAATATTTTAAAGACAGGATTTATTTTAAGTGATCCTCATGAGCGTATTAATGATGCTTATGCAAAAAGATATGGAAACCTAGAAGATCCAAACTATGATGAAAATTGGAAAGTTTCTCTTGATAATTTAGGATTTTTCTCTATTTCTCATGATGAAAAACTTAATGCTTTATTAAAAAAAGCACCAGAACTGGGAGGTTTTTCCCCATTTAATCTTCATATATATAAAAATAAAGATGATAATAAAACTTACGTAGGACATATTCTTCCATCTACAATGCTTGATATTGTTGGCGTTAGTGACCCTGCAGTTCGTGATGAGTTTATCGCAATGTTTTCTAGCTTAGATGAGCACGTACAAAATACACTTGGCGGGGAAATTGAAATTTCTTTGTATGATAAGCTACCCACAAAGCCAATGATGACTTTTGAATTGGAATTTGATAAACCAGATGATATTATTGAATTTATTGAAGAATTTCAAGAAAATTTTGAAGAGGCATTTGAGGATAAAAAATATATAATTGCTGGATTTAAGGACTTTAAAGAAACTTATGCTGATTTAGAGATGAGTTTTGATGAGTACGATGCTTATTTTGTATATTCATTATGTCATTTCACATATTCATATAATATGTTTAATAAAGGTCGTCCAGATGCTGGCGTATTCGCGCCTTGTTCTATATACGCGTATATAAAAAAAGATTCAAATAAAATAGTTATTGGCATGCCAAAGTTATCTAATTGGATAGCGGTTATGAACATTAAAGATGAGGCTATGAAAAAAAGTATTGAAGAACTTGACATAGAGATAGTTTCAATAATGAAAGAGTTAGGAGCAAAAGAGATATGAAAATTATTTTAAAAATTATTTCAATAGTTGTATTAATATTATTTACAGGCTGTAGTACTAGTACTCCATCAGTAGGCTCAGCTACAACAGGGTATGAAGGTAAAGAGATAAGCACATACCTTCAAGGGTCATATGTAGATGTTGATAGTGCAAAAAGTAAGCTCGAAGCTGCTGGTTATGAGATAGTTGCAATTTATACGCCCGTTAAAAAAGGGCATACTGTTGTTTTTACAAATGCTGCATTAAAAGCCGAAGCCGCAAAACCAAATCGAGCTCATGGTGCTATTTTACGTTTATTTGTAGATGATAAAGAAAAAACAATAAGTTTTAGTAACCCAGTATATTTTGCTAAAGCATATATGCAAGATGATTATAATCATGAAGTATTTAACGCACAATTAGAGAATATTAATAAAATATTTCCTGATTTAAAAGATTCTGCTGATAAATGGAGTTTTGATGATTTATCTGCTTATAATTTTATGGCAGGTATGCCTTACTACGCAGATCAAGATATAGTTGGCGAGGGTACTAATGCTGATTTATTGGCTAAAGCAAATAAGTATAAAAAAGGTAAAATGAAAGTATTTGAGATGAAACTTTCAGAAACTAGTACTCTTTTAGGCTACGGCCTTAGTAAAAGAACATCTAAGTTTGTTAAAAAAATAGGTCGCGCTAATGCTGGTTTGCTTCCATGGACTATAGCTATACAAGATGCTAAAGCAAGTGTTTTAAATGCTAAGTATTATATTGCTATTTCATATCCACTACTTACAATGGGTGAGTTTATGGGGATTATGACTGTCCCTGGCGCGGTTGTAAAAGATTTAAAAAAAGTATTTAAATAGGCTTGAGTTATTCTGGACTTGCACCCCAAGGGTATTTCCTACGGGCATTCAGAATCTCATGATGATTAAATCATTACCGCTTTTCTATCACCCTCTAAAATTTCACCAATTAAGTATGAACCTTCTGCTTTAGCTAAAACAGTATCCACATTTTTATCCTTAACAACAAGTATCATTCCAACACCCATATTAAATGCTCTATACATCTCATCTGTATCTACATGCTTAGAGAGCAACTCAAAAATAGGAAGAACTTTGATAGCATCTTTTTTTACTTCAGCTTTTAAATTTTCTGGCAATACACGAGGAAGATTTTCAATAATGCCGCCACCAGTAATGTGAGCCATTGCTACTATCTCATTTTTCAAAGATTTAAAAGTTTTTACATAGATATTTGTAGGTTCTAGCAAAGTTTCTATTAGCGTTTTACCATTAAAATCTTCATTAAAATCTAAGTTCATTTTTTCAAATAAAACTTTTCTAGCAAGAGAAAAACCATTTGAATGCAAACCAGAACTAGGTAGGGCTATTAGCTTATGACCAGCGCGCACTAATGATACTCTGTCCATTTCAGATTTTTCAGCAATCCCAACAGCAAAACCAGCTAAATCATAGTCATTTTCAAAATACATCCCTGGCATTTCAGCAGTCTCTCCACCGATTAAGGCACACTCACTTCTAATGCAACCCTCAGCTATCCCTGCAATTACATTTGTAGCTACCTTTACATCAAGTTTGCCAGTAGCATAATAGTCTAGAAAAAAAGATGGTGTTGCAAAGTTACAAAGAAGATCATTTACACACATTGCTACTAAATCAATTCCAACAGTATTGTGAATACCGCTATCTATTGCAAGTTTTAGTTTTGTACCAACTCCATCAGTAGCTGCAAGCATTACAGGTTCTTTAAATCCACTAGGAAGTTCAAACGCACCAGCAAAAGAGCCAATTCCGCCTAATACACCAGGAATTCTAGTTGATTTTACAAAAGGCTTAATATTTTCTACAAAAGTATTTCCAGCATCAATATCAACACCTGCATCTTTATAGCTAATTTGACTCATATAAACTCCTATTAGTTTGCTAAATCACATTTTTTGTAATTATAGGCATAAATATTTATGTAATTATATCTTTTATTAAGTAAAATTAATCCAAATATGCTAAAATCATTTAATAATTTAATAGGATTTAAAATGAAAGAATTTATAAAAAATGAGATGATGGTACATATAGCACTATGCTCTCATAAAGAGCCAAAAGATGTATTAATAATTAGTGAAAATATTGAGAAATTAGAGAAAGAAATTCAAAAACATAATAAAATAAATCTTGATGGTATATCTTGTACTTTAGAGAGTATCAGTAAGTTAGACACGCAAAAATATGATGTAGTTATAAGTGAAATTAATGTAGAAGAACTAATCACTTCGCAAATAAATCGTGTATTAAAAGAGGATGGATTGATTGTTAATGTTATTAACTCATTAGATAATGTAGATGAAGCTAAAAAAGCTATAAATACTTTAGGTAAATATGCAAAAATAGTTATGCCATTTCATATTGGTGAGGGCGAGTTAGCGCTTTTAGCTTCAAAAGAATATCATCCAACAGCTGATTTGATTTTACAAAGAGCTGATATGCTTGATAATTTAGATTATTATAATTGTGATGTTCATATTGCTTCATTTGCAATGGGTAACTATATACGCAAAGAATATTTAGGGGTTATAAAAAATTAATGGTATTTAAGTACGCAATCGCACTAACAGGGGGAATCGCTACTGGCAAAAGTACAGTTGCTTCTCTTATGAATCTCAATGGGATGCGTGTTATTGATGCTGATACAATCAGTCATGTTATTTTAGATGCTTCGTGTGATTGGGTTAGAGATGAATTTGGTGAAAAGTATGTATGTCATGATAAAGTAGATAGAGCTAAGCTTGGAAATTTAATCTTTTCAGACCCATACGCTAAAAAAAAACTTGAAGATTTTTTGCATCCTAAAATTAAAGTAGAGATTGAAAAACAAAGCGAAAAACAAGATAGTTTTAAATTTCCATATCTCATAGATATCCCATTGTTTTTTGAAAATAAATCATATGATATAAAAGATAGCGTTGTCGTATATACTCCAAGTGATATTCAGCTAGAGCGCTTTATGAAAAGAAATAATTATGACAAAGAAGAGTCACTAAGAAGAATAAGTTCTCAAATGCCAATTGATGAAAAAAAGAAAATGGCTACTTGGGTTATAGATAATTCTAAAAACTTGAAACACTTACAAAAAGAGTGTGAAGATTTTGTTAAAATAATTAAGGAAAAATACTTATGATGTTGTCTAAATATAGTGCAAATGGCAATGATTTTATTATATTTCATTCAGATGAAAAAAAAGATAGAAAAAAGTTAGCAATAGAGTTGTGCAATAGGCAAGATGGTATAGGCTCAGATGGATTAATCGTTATACTTCCTCATAATAAATATGATTTTGAGTGGCAGTTTTATAACTCTGATGGAAGCACAGCTGAGATGTGTGGAAATGGAACTAGGGCTTGTGCTCATTACGCTTTCACACATAATTTAGCTCCAAAAAATATGAATTTTTTAACACAAGCTGGTGTTATAAGTGCTGAAGTTGATGCAGATTGTTCAAATAGTGGGATGGTTCTTAGTGAACTAACCCCTCCTGCTATAATAGATAGAAATATTGTTCATAATGAAAAATCTTGGTGGTTAATCAATACAGGAGTACCTCACTTAGTGAGCTTTACAGATAATATAGAAAAATTTGATATCGATGAAGCTAGAGAGCTTCGTTATAAATATAATGCCAATGTGAATATTGCTTTTATAGATGGCAAAAATTTAAAAGTGAGAACTTATGAGCGTGGTGTTGAGGATGAGACTTTGGCATGTGGAACAGGAATGGCCGCTTGTTATTATAGGGCATATACAGAAAAAAAAGTTAGTGATTCTATAGAGGTATATCCTAAAAGTGGCGATACTTTGTATCTTGGTTTTAACGGCAAAACAATTACTTTTAAGGGCAGGGTTAAAAAAACCTTTGAAACTAAGTGGGTAGTGTAGGCTAGATCCCAAATGAGCAAAGGAAATACCCTTGTGGTGCGAGTTTAGGTTAAAAATTTGATGAATGGTTATAATCCTGCGGCCTCAACTATTTTAGCTTGAGTATCTGTAATAAGGGGATCAATTATCTCATCAAAAAGTCCACCACTCATAATCTCATTTAATCTATAAAGAGTAAGTGTGATTCTATGGTCTGATATGCGATTTTGTGGATAATTGTAGGTTCTGATTCTTCCGCTTCTATCACCAGTTCCAACTTGGGCAGCTCTCTGGGCTGCATTTTGGGCTTGTGATTCTTGCATTTGTAAGTTGTAAAGTCTAGATTTAAGCACTTTCATCGCTTTATCTTTATTTTTATGTTGCGATTTTTGGTCTTGATTTGTTACGACAATTCCAGTTGGCAGATGGGTAATACGAACAGCTGAATCTGTTGTATTTACAGATTGACCACCACATCCAGATGAGCGCATAACATCAATCTTTAAATCATTATCGTTAATCTCAACTTCAACATCATCAACCTCAGGCATAACTGCTACAGTTATAGCAGATGTGTGTACACGACCTTGCGATTCTGTTGCAGGTACACGCTGAACACGGTGAGTACCACCTTCATACTTTAAGCGAGAATAAACTTGTTCACCCTTAATGAGAGCAGTTATCTCTTTAAATCCCCCAGCTTCTGATGGACTTGTTGATATAATCTCTATCTTCCAACCTTTAACATCAGCGTAACGAGTATAAGCTTCAAACAAATTGCCAACAAATAAAGCAGCTTCATCTCCACCAGTCCCAGCACGAAGCTCCACAATAATATTTCTATCATCATTAGGGTCTTTTGGAAGTAAAAGAAGTTTTATCTCCTCTTCAATTTCAGGTTTACGAGGTTCAAGCTCTTTTAGTTCTTCTTTTGCCATTTCACCCATCTCAGCATCACTTAGCATCTCTTTAGTATCTTCAATATCAGCAATAAGCGCTTTATACTCTTTTGCTTTTTCAACAATTGCTAAAAGCGAAGATTGTTCTTTTGAGAGTTCTGTCATTCGTTTGATATCAGATGTGATGTCAGGAGAACTTAATAAGTTGCCAAGTTCGTTATAGCGAGTAATGAAAGGAGTAAGTTTATCAGATAACATTTGAATTACTTTCTTTAGGGGGTTGTAGGGACATTTATGCCCCTGCCCAAATGACAAAGCCTAGCTTTGTCATTTGGTACTAATAGTTATATAGCGTTAACAGCTTTATTAAGACGACTAACTTTTCTAGCAGCAGTTTCTTTTTTGAGAATACCTTTGCTTACAAATTTATGAATTTGTTGGTTTGCTAGTTTAAATGCTGTTGTAGCTTCTTCTTTGTTTCCTGCTTCAATTGCAAAATTCACAGCTTTTACGATGTTTTTAAGACGAGTTTTGTAGAAACGATTACGCTCTGTTTTAACGATCGTTTGGCGAATTCTCTTAATTGATGACTTATGATTTGCCATTTATGGGTCCTTGTATTTCGGGCATTAATAAATAGCCCGTGAAAATTTTAGTGCGCAATTCTATCTTAAATATAATTAAAATTAAGTTAAAGAGTGTTAAAATAGTGTAATTTTAATAAAATGGAATATATATGAAATTATTTGGAACTGATGGAGTTAGAGGTGAAGCGGGCTCTTTTTTAAGTGCAGAGCTTGCAATGCGCTTAGCTATGGCTGCTGGAATATACTTCAAAAAGCATGCAACAACTAACAAAATTTTGATAGGAAAAGACACAAGAAGAAGTGGTTATATGATTGAAACTGCAATTGTAAGTGGACTTACTGCAATTGGTTACGATGTTATAGAGATTGGTCCAATGCCAACACCCGCTATTGCTTTTATTACTGAAAACATGCGTTGTGACGCGGGAATTATGATAAGTGCTTCGCATAACTCTTATGAGGATAATGGGATAAAATTTTTTAATAATGCTGGAGATAAGTTATCACATGAAGCAGAGCTTGAAATCGAAGAAATTTTTAGCGATGACAACAAGATACTTCAAGCGCAAGTTACAGCAAAAAAGATTGGTAAAGCTAAAAGGATAGATGATGTGATTGGTCGTTATATTGTAGCTCTAAAAAATTCTTTTCCTCGAGGTATATCTTTAAGTGGATTAAGAATTGTTCTTGATACTGCAAATGGTGCTGGATACAAAGTTGGACCTACTGTTTTAGAAGAACTAGGTGCTGATGTTATTGTTTTGCATGATAAACCAAATGGTTACAACATTAATGAAAATTGTGGAGCACTCCATACAAAAGATTTAAAACAGAGCGTTATTAAATATAGAGCAGATTTAGGAATAGCGCTCGATGGTGATGCAGATAGACTTGTAGTAGTTGATGAAAAAGGTGAAGCTATTGATGGTGATCAACTTCTTGGCGCACTTGGGTCTTATTTAAATGATATTGGTTCACTTAAGGGCGGAGGAATTGTAGCTACTGTTATGAGTAATCAGGGTTTAGGCGATTATATGGAATCTAAAGGATTAAAACTATTTCGCTCAGATGTAGGTGATAAAAATGTTTTAGAAATTATGAAAAAAGAGGGTATTAACTTTGGTGGTGAACAAAGTGGTCATGTAATAATACACGAGCATGCAAAAACTGGTGATGGTTTAGTTTCAGCACTTCAAACTTTAGCACTTATGATAAATACAAACCAAAAAGCTTCTGAGGCACTTCGCCCATTCCCTCTCTATCCTCAAAAGCTAGTAAATATAAATATTAAAACCAAAAAGCCTTTAGACGAGATAGTTGGTCTTGATGAAAAACTAAAAGCTCTTGATGAAAAAAAAATTTGTCACCTTGTGCGTTATTCTGGAACCGAAAATAAACTTCGCATACTTTTAGAATGCAAAAATGAGAAAGAGATGAATAAAGAGATGGATATAATGGTAAACTTTTTTAAAAAAGCATTAAATGAATAGAGATACATTAAAATTATGGGTAATTTTATTTTTTACAATAGCGGGAATATTTATAATTGATCAAAACATTAAGATGCTTTTTGTGGATGGTTTTCGATATTATACAGAGTGTATAGACTTAATTCTTGTATATAATAAAGGTGTAGCATTTTCAATGCTTGCATTTTTAGATGAGTGGCTAAAATATATACAAATTGTAATGGTAATTGGAATCTTAGTTTATATTATAAGTTTAAAAAAACTATGCTTTGCTTTTCCTGCTGGATTGTTGCTTGGTGGAGCTATGTCAAATGTATATGATAGATTTATACATGGCGGAGTTGTAGATATGGTTTATTGGCATTGTGGATTTAATTTTGCAGTATTTAATTTTGCAGATGTAATGATAAATGTTGCAGTGGTATGGTTATTATTACTTAATTTTAAGCCACATTTATGCAAAAGCTAATTTTGAGTTTTACTAAAGATTAAATAGTTCATAAGCTACAATTACAGATGTCAAAAAAAAATAAAAAAAATTCCAAAACAAATCAACAAATTAAAAAATATTTTGATGGTGACCCATTTGATGTTGGCATCCAGAGAGTAACAAGTGAAACGCTAAGTGAGCTGTTTCACTACTTAGGTATTTATGAGATAGAACACTCTCGTGATTTGTTGATAAAAACCATTAGAATGATTTGGTCTGAGGCTGATAATGTTTACCGAAAACAAATAGTTGAATTTTTTGCTAATGAGGGAGTTGTTTATCCATCTGATAAGGCAAAAGAGCCAAGCATTACGAGCTTAGATAAATTAGATGAAATTTTACAAGAGTTTGATATAACCACCCAAGAGTCAGCTATTATTTATGCAGAATTTGGAGATAAACGAGCTAAAAAAATAACTCCCACAAAGATAGAATCAAAAATAAAACATATTAGATTTGAAGTTAAAAAAACTGCTTTAGAAAAACAGCTAGAGGGTTTTTTTGATATAGATGATAGTTTTGAGTTTAATGCAAATATTCACTATATCCTTTATGAACAAAGTTTTTACAAAATCCATACTTTAAATACTCCTGTTTATAGTTATGAATATTTAGACGAAAATGAGTTTGATGATATAGTGTCTAAGATTGAGGCTGATAAAAAAAATACTCAAAAAAAATATCAAGAAAATATAAATAAATTTATACAAAACATTCCAAACCCACACAGTTTACTTAATGAAAAAGAGATAGTTAGTTCCCTTCGTGCTTCGCCCCCAAAATCTCATTCAAAATATCCATTGATTAAAGAGGAGATATTAAGCTCTATAATTTCAAAATATCTACCATTAGTTTCATTGGAGCTTCATAGCGAGGAGTTATTAGTTCAGGTTGAGCAGACTATAAAATTACCAAACTCAGAAGATAATTTTAAGTATAAACTTGATTTACATATTGAGCTAAGCTCACTTTTAAAAGATATTTGGAATGATGAAGAACTTGACTTTAGTTTGGTTATAAATGAGGCAAAACAAGAACATGAAAAACAGTTTTTAAAAGAGCTTTCAAACATAGTGGATGAATGTAAAACCTATGCTATACAGCTGAATTTAAGCCAAGAAGTTTTATATCAAAAGATATATAAATTATTACTAGATATGGTTCCAAGTACTTTAATCATTAGTCCAAAAATCACTAGAAAAACAGTAAGAAAATTTATATACTCAATACAAGAAGAGGTTTTAAAATTTCAAAGACAAGCACTTTTAGCTCAAACTATAAGAGATTTTAAAAATCTTTTTCCTCTCGCTCGTGAGATGCGACGAAAATTAACTCTGCATATTGGACCAACAAATAGTGGAAAAACTTATGAGGCTATACAAAAACTACAAACGGCTGATACTGGTTACTATCTTGCCCCACTTAGACTTTTAGCGCTAGAAGGATATGAGGGTTTAAGAGAAAATAAAATTGATGCTTCGCTAATTACGGGCGAAGAGCAAATTTTAGATGAGGAAGCTACACATATAAGCTCAACCATTGAGATGCTTAACTTTGATGTAGATGTAGATGTTTGTGTAATTGATGAGGTTCAGATGATTGATGATATTGATCGTGGATGGGCATGGGCAAATGCAATTATTGGAGCACCTGCAAAAGAGCTAATCATGACAGGTTCACCAAACTCTAAAGATGCGATAATAGCACTCGCAGAATATTTGGGAGAGGAGTTAGAGATTATTGAGTTTGAGCGTAAAAACCCACTTATATTGCTCGACACCCCAACAAGTGTGCAAAATGTTAAAAAGGGGAGCGCGATTATTGCTTTTAGTAGAAAAGATGTGCTAAAACTAAAGCAAAACTTCTCAAAAAACTTTAGTGTAAGTGTAGTTTATGGAAACTTATCCCCAGAGGTTAGGCGTGAAGAAGCAAGGCGATTTCGTAGTGGTGAAACAGAGATTTTGATAGCTACTGATGCAATAGCAATGGGTTTAAACTTACCAATTGAAACTATACTTTTTTCTAAAGCTGAAAAATTTGATGGAATATCTCAAAGAAATTTAATTCCAAGCGAGATACACCAAATATCAGGTAGGGCTGGTAGATTTGGTTTAAATGAAGAGGGTTTTGTAGGTGCATTAAATGCAGATGTTTTAAAAATAATTCAAAAGAATTTTTATAAAGAGGACAAAGAGATAGTTATCCCTTTTAATGTAATGGCAAATTTGGGGCATATCAAACTTGTATCTAGTATTTTACAAGAGCATTCTTTATATGAAGTTTTGAGATTTTTTGTAAAAAATATGGTGTTTAATGGTCCTTTTGTAGCTTCAAACCTTGAGGATATGCTTGAAGTTGCAAAAATTGTAGATGAGTATGATTTAGATATTACTACAAAGTACCATCTATCATGCGCCCCTTTAACTCTAAAATCGCCACACATCATTTCAGCCTTTAACTCCTATGCTCTTTCATTGGAGCAAAAAGAAATCATACCATATGTAGTTACACCTTTAGCGGGTAAACATGCTATAACTACACAAGATTTGCTAAAAGCTGAAGATATGGTAAAGGAGATATCACTCTATTTATGGCTTAGTTATCGCTTTAAAGATTACTTTTTAGATAAGGATAAAGCAACAAAGCAACGAAATATAATAAATAAATATATAGAAAACTCACTTCATCAGCCAAGTTTTGTACAAACATGCAGATTATGTAGCACACCACTCCCACATAATTCAAAACACAACATTTGTAATAGATGTTTTAGAAAAAATTATACAGGTCATGGACATAGTCATAGAGGAAGACGATGATAGGTAGATTTTTTTAAGAATATAATTATTATATATTGTGTATTATATAACAATTATATTATTTGGAATGACCCATTATGAAATTTTTTTTAAAAAACAAATATACAAAAATTCTATTAAGCCTTATTTTGTTTTATACAATAGTTGGATTTTTGATATTTCCATTTTTATTGAAGAGTTATTTAAACGATATTACTACAAAACATCTCAATGCAGGTGCGAGTGTTAAGAGCATATACTTTAACCCTTATACTTTTGAAATGAGTATTGAAGATTTTGTTATTTATGATACTAATGATGAGATTTTAGGAGAGTTTGCCTTACTAGATGTTAATCTTAATACTATTGGTTTATTTAAGTCTAAGCTATTATTTACAAATATTTATCTAAAGAATTTTAATCTTAATGTAGAAATTAATAAAGAAAATATTTTTAACTTTGATAATATTACTTCACATTTAAACAAAAAAGAGAATAAAGCAACATCTAGTAATGATGAGGATACAAAAAGTAGTACTACTATTTTTATAGAAAATTTTCATTTAGATGATGCTACTTTTGCTTTTATAGATGATAGAGGAGCTGAAAGCTTTGAAGTGAAGAGTCGTCCTTTTGATTTTATGTTAAAAGATTTTTCTACTGCTGAGCAAGAAGAGGGTGTCTTTGAGTTTATGGTTGCTACTTATAAAACAGGGCAAATAAAGTCTAGTGCAAAAATAAGGACAGTTCCATTTAAAGTTGAAGGTGATTTTAATATTATTGATTTTAATACAAACAAACTTTATGGCTATTTTAAGCAAAACTTAGATTTTAAAGTATCTGGGGATAATGTAAATGCTAGTTTAAAGTATGCAGTATCATACGAAAATTCAATATTAGACATCTCATTATCACAGATGATTTTAGACCTTAAAAAGATGAATTTTTCAGCAGATGACAATGCTTTAGAGTTTGTAAAATTGGATACAGCGATTGATAAAGTAGATATAATTATTGAGTCAAATAGAGTAAAGATTAATATCGATAATATTAATTTAGATATTAATAAGAGCATTATCAACAACAAACAAAACAAACTATTGGTAGATAAAAGTATGCTCCATGTTAAAAATATTAATATAGATGAAAATAGTAGTATAAAAATGAGTTTACAAAACTTACAATTTTTAGATACAAAATTAAAAACACAAAATAAGCAATTAGCAAACATCAAAGAAATTACTTTGGCGAACTTTTATGCGGATACGCTTGGGGCTGAATTTAATTTAGAGAGTCTAATTATAGATAAAGCAGATATTCAAACAACGCTCTATAAAGATATGAGTACAGATTTTGATAGATTAGTAGGGGATAAAACAAAAGATGAAGATATTAAAGAAGAAAAACCAAAAGAAGGTACCAAAACACCACTCTTTAGTGTTGAAAAATTTGAGATAAAAAATAGTTCTTTTTCGTTAGTAGATAAAGAGAGAAAAACTACATTAAAGCTAAAAAAGATAAATACTCAAGTAAAAGATGCAAAATTTTCAAAAAGCTCAACTATCCCATTTAGTTTTTCATATTTGACACCAACTTCAGGAAACATGAAAGGAGATGGTGAGATAAGGCTAAACCCGCTTGTTGTTAAAGTGAATTTAAAAATAGACAAGATGAATCTAAAACCATATAATCCTTATATTCAAGATTATGTTAATTTAAATTTAAATAGTGGATATTTAACATCTAAAACATCTATAAAAGTATTTGGTGAGAAAATAAACTTTAGAGGTTATGCTCGCTTATTAAAAGTTGACCTTAGTCATAGTATCAATAAAGAGACTTTATTTAAAGCAAAATCTTTAAATTTTAATAGAATCAAAGCTACAAACAATTCATTAAAAATGAATTCAATAGTTTTAGATAAAACCTATATGAATTTTGCAATTGATAAAAATGCAACTACTAACCTTAGCGATATTGTTATAGTAAAAGATGATGGGGTAGGCGAAGATAAAAATACCACTAATGATTTTAAATTTTTAATCTCTAAGATTGAGTTTAAAGATGGCTCTATGGACTTTTTAGATGAGAGTTTACCTATTGATTTTCAAGTACATATTAACTCACTTAATGGAAATATTTTAACAATATCTTCTAATCCAAAAGAATCTCTTGAAGTAAAGATTGATGGGGTTGTAAATAAATATGGACAAGCCCATATAAAGGGTGATGTTATTACGATTGATCCTAAAAAAAGTTTGAATTTAGTTGTTGATTTTAAAAATATTGATGTAACAAAAATGTCTGGGTATAGTGGTAAGTTTATTGGTCGAGAGATTGCAAAAGGTAAGTTATGGATAGCACTTAATTATAAGATTAAAGATTCACAGCTTTTAAGTACTAACAGTATCAAACTTAAAGATTTAGAATTAGGAGATAGTGTTGATAGCAAAGATGAAACATCACTTCCTGTTGGTTTGGCAATAGCCCTGTTAAAAGATAGTGATGGGTATATTGATATTGATATGCCAGTTGAAGGGGATGTTGATAATCCAGATTTTAAATATGGTGGGGCTGTTTGGGGTGCTGTTGGAAATTTGCTTACAAGTATAATCTCTTCGCCATTTAATTTTTTAGCTAAATCATTGGGAATAGATGATGAAGAACTTTCAATCATAAATTTTGAGTATGGCTCGTCGCAGTTATTGCCAATTCAAAATGAGAAGCTTGATAAGTTATATGAGTTGTTGAAAAAGCGCCCAGAACTTGTGTTAGTAATAAATCCTGTAGTTAGTAAAGAAAAAGATATCTTCGCATTAAAGCGTCAAGTGTTTAATAAAAAAATATTAGAGAATATTTCAAAAAAAGATGACATTGAGGATAAGTATGAATTTGTATCAGATATGTATGTAGAAAAATTCTCAAAAGAGAAACAAAAAGAGTTGCTAGATAATCTTACTGAACAAAAGTATGTTAAAGATGCATTTGATGAAGAGAGATTTAATCGTGAATCTTTAGCGCTTATATCGATACAAGAGCTAGATACGAATGCCTTAAATACCTTAGCGATTCAAAGACAAAACAGTATAGCCTTACACATTAAAACTTTGGGCTTAGATTTAAAACAACTAGAATTAAAAGAGACAATTACTAAGTTAGAAAAATCTCAAGAGGGTGTTGATTTAGTGTTGATACTTGATGTTAAACACTAATGCTACATGTTATAAATTAAATACTCAACTGCCTCTAAAACTTCTTTGTTTGTCTTTTTATTTGCCACAGCATAAGCTAAAGCAGCTCCAGCTCCAACTCCCTCTTTAGCTTCACCCTCATCGTATTTTTTAAGTACAGCTATCTCTGTATTTTCAAATGAAAAATCAGTATATATAGCATGTGGAGTGTAGCTAAGGGATGATAAAATATTTTGTATATTTGAGTTTTCATCATTTTTTACCCATGCAGTTGTAGCTAATGTTATGTTTTTAGATTTAACTCTCATAAGTACATCTTCTTTTAGCTTATCAGCTACCAGTAAACACGCAGCCATCTGAGTTCCACCAGCTAAAACTACATGAAATCTTCTTGAGGCTTCAAGTAAAAATCCAGCACAAAAGATGAGCATATTATCACTAACAACTCCTAACTTATCAAAATTATTCATATTGTTATTTACCAATGAAAGCGCTTTATCGACAGTGGAGTTTTTTATTTTGCTCGGCACATTTAAAAAGCTAGAGGAAAAATCATTTTTTAAGTCATACCCAAGAGCTAGGACAGTTGCCATTGCAGTTGTTGTTCCACTAGGGGTAGATTCCCCTAGAATCAAATAGGAACCCTTTAGTTCATATGATTTTCCATACTCCATACCTTTAAAAAACACCTCTTTTGCATCTATATTTGCATTTTTTGCTATAGAGTTTGAAGGTAAAATATCAAAATTATTAAGTTGTGTATGTTGTGGTTTTACTTCAAGCCCTAAATCTAAAATCTCAATAGTTGAAAAAGGTGCTATATCATGAACAGCTTTTGTGATTAGTGCTGGAGTTGGTACCCCTTTTGGAGTCTCTGCGAGTTGAGGCATAGAGTAAACCTTGCCAGTACTTATAAACTCAGCATCAAGAGTTGGTGTTAGAGGTATCTTGCCAGGGATTCCAGCTTGCGTTATTGCATCTATTTCACATGTTTTTGTAACACTAGCGCACAGTAAAAAATCAGCCTTTGCCTCTGGGAGCGAATCCAATTTATTTGTAAAAATATTATATGTTTTCATATTTTAATCTTAGTTATTGAGCCATATGGTATATCTATAGAAAATGCTTTTTCTATAGTGATATTTTGATAAAAACATAAAAGGGTTCTAATAACACCAGCGTGTGTAATGATTAAAACATTTTCTTTTTGAAGCGTTGGTAAGTAGTCATAAAAAAATTCTTTTATTCTTGAGGTAAAATCATCAAATCTTTCCCCATCAAGAGAGTTTATAAACTGCCCGAAATTTTCGTACTTTATACCGAGTTCTTCAAATTTTTTGCCCTCATGTTCGCCTAATGATTTTTCTCTTAACTTTTCAGTATATACAGCATCTTTAGCATGTGAGAAATATTTTAATGTTTGTTTTGCTCTTTTTAAATCGGAACAAAATACAGCATCAAACTCATCATTAGCATATGTATGTGCTAAAATTTTTGCTTCTTTTTTGCCTTTGTTTGAAAGCTCAATATCAATATGTCCATTAAAACATCCAATATATCTCTCCTCAACCTCCGCGTGGCGGATAAGTGTTATTTTCATAAAAGTCCTATAATTATAATATTTAGTAAAATGAGTTCTGTTATCTCAATGCAAAATCCATAGATATCACCAGAGAAGCCATTATATCTCTTAATAAAGAATAGTTTTAAAATAAAGAGCGTTAATAACGAGATTAGTATTAAAAATAGGTTTGAAAAGCAGATGCAAATAATAAAAACATATAAAAAGGCTATAAATACTTGAGATAATTTTAACTCTTGTTTTGCTAAAGATGCAATACCACCACCAACATATGGGTAAAAATATATAGCAATAACTGCGTTAAATCTTGAAAGCATAAGGATGATAGGAAGTAAATACATAACATCTAAATAAGATAAGTATGCTAAAGATGATGCTTTTAAAATTAAAAAAGTAACAGTAAAAATCATCCCCATTCCACCAGTATGTGGGTCTTTCATAACTTCAAAAGCTCTATCTTTGTGAACAAAAAAACCGTCTATAGTATCGCTTAATCCATCAAGATGAAGAGCACCAGTTAGTAATATCCATAAGCCAAATATCAATATACCAAGATGAAAACTTGGCATGTGAGGATGGAGCAAAAGCCAAGTGCTATATAAAACTAAACCAATAAAAAAACCAATAAGTGGGTAAAACATAACGCCATAACCGTTAATTCCCTTGTAAAAATCATGCACTTTAAAAAAAGGGATTATTGTGAGCAATGACATGGCTAGTGCAAAACCTTTTAGTATTTTCATTTTATTTTTGTGCTTATTCCAGCGATTGTATGATAAACTTCATCACACTCTGATGCTATAAGTTGAGAGAGTTTTCCACTAATATCTACAAATTCACGCGATAGTGGATTATTCGGGATTATGCCACTACCAACATCATTTAAAATAAAGACTATAGTTTTGTCAAGCTTTATAATTTTGTTTAACTCATCTACCATATTTTCAAAACTATATTTATGATAAAGCATGTTATTAATCCACATACTAACACACTCAATAATAACACAACTGTTAGCTGTTAGTATTTTTTCATATAGCTTTAAAGGCTCCTCTATAGTTATAAAATCATCTTTGCGATTTAGTTTATGCTCATCTATTCTTTTTTTCATCTCTTTATCTATGAACTCTGTTGTAGCTAAATAGATAGGTTTTGTTGTAGAGTTTTTAAGTATATATTTTTGAGCGTTTAAAGATTTACCACTTTTAATTCCACCAATAAAAAGAGTCTTTTTACTCATTTAAAGCCCTTAAAATGTAGTCCATATCTATATGTTTATCTATATGAGAAGCAAAATCTTTAATAGATCTCTTTTTGAATTTTTTAAAATTATAGCCTTTATATCTTTTATCTATTTTGTAAAAGAGTTTATATCTTAAATCATCATTGTCAAAAAGTCCATGGACAAAAGTTCCATAAAGATTTTTTTTACTTTTGGTGCGTTTTTTTGCCCTTGCATTATGGATTTCATAACCATCTACCATGATTCCAAAAAGATTATAACACCCTTTTTTTACCACCTTTTGTTTCTCAAAAATCACATCATTTTTAAAGCGTGCAAAACCTTTTGTTTTTTTAAAATCTGATTCAATTTTAAAAGGATCTAAGATATTTTCAAACATCATCTCGTAACCACCACAAATAGCTACAATCATTTTTTCTTTTGATTTTAAATGACTCTCAAAACCTTTTTTTCTTAGCCAATAGATATCATCAACAACCCTCTTGCTACCAGGCAATATAACCATTTGACATGATGATATTTCACTAGGGCTAGATATAAAGCAAAGCTCTATTTGTTTATCTGATACAAGTGGCTCAAAATCAGTAAAATTACTAATATGTGGTAGTTTTATAACCCCAACTTTGATTATGGCTTTAGTAATATCTTGGGTGTAGTTCATAATAGATTCACTATCTTCAAAACCTAGATTAAATGGCTTAAATGGAACTACACCTAAAACTTTAAATCCAAATCTCTCCTCTATAATATTTATCCCATCATCAAAAAGACTCATATCACCTTGAAATTTATTTACAATAACACCAATTACATTTTGACGAAGCTTTGGAGGAAGTAGGTGATATACTCCATATATTGAAGCAAAAACTCCACCTCTTTGTATATCAGCAACTAAAATAATTTTAGTATTAAACTCACATGCTATATAGATATTTGAGAGATCTTTATCCATCAAGTTTAATTCAACTGGACTACCAGCACCCTCTGCAACTATGCAATCATAATTTTTTAGTAATTTTTTAAAAGCATTTTTTGCATGTGGTTTTAGGTTGTTTATATCGCGGTAGTAAGACCACACATCTTTATCACCAGCACTTTTACCATTTAAAATTATGTGGGCTTTTGATTTACCGCCAGATTTTAAAAGTATTGGATTCATGTTTGTTGTAGTTTTAAGGTTAATTGCCTCAGCTGCAAAATACTGAGGAATTGCAATCTCTCCACCATCATCACTAACTTGAGAATTATTTGAAACATTTTGAGCTTTATATGGTGCTACTTTTATACCACGCTTGTGAAGCAGATAAGTTATACCAAAAGATAGAGTTGATTTTCCAGCGTCAGAGCTTGTTCCGAAAATGCTAAGAGAGTTTAGTTTTTTCATAGATATATTGTATCATTTTTATTTATTCAAATTTGCATTTTTGCATAATTTTTTTCAATATAAATTTTATGATGAGGCACATCACATTTTGAGCAGTCTTGATGGATGACATTTTTACTCATAATTTTTTTCCCATTATCTATAGAACATCTACTTAAAATTTTAAATTCATTATAAGTGTCTAATCCATCATCATTAAAAAGAAAGTTTGGACATGCACAGAGGTAGCAGTTTAAATTTTCCATATCGTGACATTTTTTATTTTTTTTATAAAGTGGGCAAAAGTCCATCTCTTTTTTTACCATGTTTTCAAACTCGAAATAATCTATGATTTGCTCTTTTTTATAGTTCTTTTGCAAGAGTTTATCAATTATAACTTTATGTTTTTTAGTAAAATTGTTAAACCAAGATTCGTAAAGCATTTTCTAAATCTCCTTTTGTTATATCTTTTTTGCCATAACCAAAGCAGGGCTTTTTTTTAAGCTTACCAAAGTAGTAAGTATCTCCACCTAGTTTTACATCTATTGCGAGGGCCATTGCCGTTATGGGGTGTCCTGCATTTGGGCTTTCATGTTTCTTTCCATGCGCATAAAAAGCAAAAACATTTTTTTTAGATGATACCATCATGATAAAGACAGCTGTTAATCTTGATGGTATAAAGTTTGCTACATCATCAAGTATAGCTGCTACTTTCCCATACCTTTCATAACGAGTATTTCTATATCCAACCATAGAATCCATAGTATTAATAGTCTTGTATATAATTATACCAGGAAGTCCAAATAAGATAAGATAAAAAATTGGGGCTATAACTCCGTCACTTAAATTTTCCGCATAAGTTTCTATAGCTGCTTTATAAATATCTGATTCACTCATATTTTGTGTATCGCGACTTACCAACATAGAGATTGCAGTTTTTTTATCATCAACGTATAAAATATTTTTTACACTATCATAAAGCATTTTATGAGCTATAAATATTGATGCAAAAAGTGAAGTTATAATAATGTTTAAAAACAAAGGCAAAAAGTTTAAAAAAGTTGAAATTACGATAGATAAAAAAGTAACAATACCTAAAACAAACAAAACTAAAAGGAAACCTTGTAAAACAGAATTTTTGTAAAATTTATTTTCAAAAAAATTTATCAATCCACCAATGATAATTACAGGATGTTTTATAAATTTAAATTCTCCAAATATTCTATCTATAATATATGCAAATACAGCTACTAAAATATTAGTCATTTAATATCTTTTTTAATGCTTTTAAAGAGGTAGAATCTTTAACCGAAAAACGAAAATAATCATCACTTAAATAATCAAAACTACCACATTTACGGACTAAGATTTTTTTCTTTAGCAATTTAGAAAAAAGTTTTTTAGAGTTTTTTACTTTTGTTAGAAAAAAATTAGAGTCACTTTTATATACTTTGGTAATATATCTTGAATTATTAAGTATATCGTAGAGCTCTTTTTTTCTTTTTTTGTGAAGAGATTTAGTTTTTTTAGAAAAAGTTTTATCTTTGAGTCTTAAGGTTAAAAACTTAACATCAAAAGAAGAGAGGTTCCATATGGGCGGAGTGAGTTTTTTGATGTTTTTTTTGTTTGAAAAAATAGCTCCAATTCTTACCCCTGCACATGAGTTAAATTTTGAAAAAGATTGGATAATGTAGAGCTTATTATAAGTATTTATATTATCTCTAAAGGATTCTAAATCCTCAAACTCTAAAAAAGATTCATCCAAAACAATTGTGCAGTTTTGTTTAATCCATAATTTAAATAATTTATCAAGGTTATAAAATTTAGCATCTGGAGTAGATGGGTTTACAAAAACTACTGTTGAGTTGTACTCTACATCAGTATAAGGTTTTTTAATCCTATCTATCTTTACAAGTTTTGTATCTTTGTTTTGAGCTTTTTCATACTCTGAGTATAGTGGCGAATACAGATAAACCTTTTTAGGTTCTAAAAATTTGAAAAGTTCATGTATAGCTGAAGTAGCACCATTGTAAAGAGAGATTTGTTTAGTTTTTATTTGGTAATTTTTTGAGATGATTTTTTTTAAATTTTTATAGGAGCTTTGAGCATATTTAACTATTGTTTTATTTTTAAGCTTTATCTCTATTTTTGGCTGGTGCAGGTTTATGTTGGATGAAAAATCTATAATTTGCGAGCTTTTGCATTTTAATTTTTTAGCGTATTTGTAGATATTTGCACCGTGTTTCATAGTAGCTCTTTTGCTTTTTTTGTGCAATTATAATGATCTATTCTCAAAAGAGCATAAAATTTAGATGCTATACTTATGTGAAACATAAGCCTATCTAAACTTATTTTTTTTGGCGCTTTTTGGTTGTAGGTATTTAGAGATAGAGTTATAAAATACTTATTTTCTTTTTTAACACCATAACCTATAAGTGCTACAGCTAAATCAAAAATAAAACTACCACATCCTGAGTCTATGAAGTCAAAGACACCTATTTTTTGTGCATCAAAAACAGTATTGTCTTTAAAAATATCTCCATGAATAATCCCATCAGTCTTAGGAGTATAGCTCTTTAGGGATGAGAGTTTTTTATAATAGCTAAAATAATCTATTTTTATTTTATTTAAAAGTTTTGTTACTTTATAATTTTGATAAAAAAGATGGCAAGATTTTTTTTTGTAGGTTAGTTTATGCATCTTTGCTAAAAACCTCGAAAGAGCTTGTATGTGGTAAGTACTTATAACTTTTGGAGTTTGTCCACTAAGTTTTTCATATATATACCAAACACCATTTTTATCAAGACACCTGGGGACATTTAGTGAGTGAGAGCTTAAAAAATTAAGTAAATTTATATCTTCTTTTATTTTTTCGCTTATATCTCTTTCATATTTTTTGAGTATATAGTCTTTGTCTTTTGTAGATGCAATAAAAGTAGTGTCAACCATGCCAGTAGGCGTAGGAGTAAGTGAAACAAATCTATAGTTATTAAAAAGATGGTTTAGCTTATTAAGTGTTATATTTGTTTTAACCCCCATTATTTAGAACTTTTAGATATTATGAGGTATATAAAAAATGGACCACCTATAAGTGCGGTAACAATACCGATGGGAAGTTCACTTTGCGTTTGAATAATTCTAGTGAGAGTATCACACATCACTAAAAATAAACCACCAAATATAGCAGTTTTTCCTATCCTCTCTTTTACACTGCTTGGATAAAGTTTAGCAATGATATGAGGTACTACAAGACCGATAAAACCTATGGGACCACTTATGCTTACAAGTGTGCCAATAGCAAATGAAGATATGAGAAGTAGGATAAAAGTAACTCTCTTAGCATCTACCCCTCTTTGTTTAGCCCCCTCATCAGAGGTACTTAAAAGTTGGAGCTCAAATCTATAAAAATATACGCTAAGAAATAGCATAATCCCAATAATGCTAATTGTTAATGGTTGCGACCAACCTATAATACTAAGGCTTCCCATAGTAAAACGAAGCAACATATCGTTTTGTATAGTGCTTCCTAGATAAAAAATTATCATTAACGCAGAGGTGTAAAAAAGAGAAAGGGCAATACCTAGAAGTAGCAAACTAGCATGATGAGAGTTTTTTAAAAATTGAGCAAGATATAAAAGTAAAAAAACTGTAAAAATTGCCCCTGCAAAACCAAATATACTAATAGCACTAAGTCCAAAAAATAGAGTGATGATTTCTAACTTTATAGCTATACCTGCGCCTAAAACTGCACCACTAGAGATTCCAAGTGTATAAGGAGTCATCAAAGAATTACGAAAAATACTTTGAAATAAAAGCCCACTAAGAGCTAAGATAAGTCCAGCAAAAAAAGCAAATAAAACACGAGGTAAGCGTAGTTCATAAAAAATATTTGAAGCAAGAGTGCTAGTGATAAATACTTCATTAAAATCAAGTGAAACTGCTCCAAAAAAAGGGGAACTTATAAAAATAATAATAAGAAATATCCAGATAAATAACTTAATCATACTTCACCGACAAAGAGTTAAAGCTAACGCCATAAAGTTTTTCTAAATTGCTAGGCTCAAAAAATTCTTTTCCAAAAAGTGTAGTAATAGAATCTTTTATAAATAATACTGAATTATCCATAAAAGAGGCTAGTTGTAAATCATGGGTGATGAGTATGATGGTATGAGATTTTTTTAATTCTTTTATATGTAAGGCGATAATCTTAGAATTTTTTGGGTCAAGATTTGCAGTTGGTTCATCAAAAATGATGATTTTGCTTTGTGATGTAAGGGCTGATGCTATGAGAGTGAGTTGCTGTTCTCCTGAGCTTAAAGAGCCTACGGTATGATTTTTTAGATGCGATATACTAAGCGTATCTAAGGAGTTTTTTACTATCTCTTTATCTTGTAAAGTATAATCAAAAAAACTTTGCTTATACGCATATCGAGAGAGTAACACAAAATCTTGCACACTTATAAACTCATCATATATCTCTAGCTTAGTTGGGATATATGAGATAATTTTAGCTAAATTTTTCAGAGAAATATTTTTTGTATTTTCACTATCTATATAAATTTCTCCATTATATTTAGATATGTTTGATATACATTTTGCTAGCGAGCTTTTACCACTTCCATTTGCCCCTAATATATTTAGATGTGATGGTATTTTTAAGTTAATATTTTCAAAAATTATTTTCTCATCATATATACAAGAGAGATTTTTTAGTTCAATCATTTATAACACCGCAAATTCTTTTAATTGTTAACGCTATGCGATGAGATGGTATATGTAGATAATTATCATCTATAATATGTATTTTATTAGTTTTAGATGCAATAGTTGGGATTTTTTTCCAAGCATTTAAAGCTTCATCTATATCTACATTTGATTCTGTAGCATGTGAGTGTAAGATAATAATAATTTCTGGATTTAAAGCAATGACATTTTCATAATTAAGAACTGGTTGGGTAGTAGAGTTTGATGCATAGGTATTATAGCCGCCACATTTATCTATTATTTCATTAAAAAATATAGATTTTGAAGCTATATATATACCTGAGCGTAAGTCACTGCGGAGTCCGTAAACTATCATAACGGAGTGAGATTTTTTTGTTTTCTTAATATTTTTTATTGCTAAGTCTATGTTTTTTATTAGTTTAGTAGATTCCCAGTTGTCATACTCTTGTGGTAGAAGCTGAGAATGACCATTTTGAGTCATTCTCGGGCTTGACCCGGGAATCTTTTTATCCAAAATCAAAATAGAGTTTTTTATAGAGTCTATGCTTTTTAAATCTAACATCAAAGTTTTTATCCCAAAATGTTTTAATTTTTGCAGTGTAGATGCATTAAAACTTTGTCCTACAACTAAGCTAGGCTTATGTGATAGAATTTTTTCAATATGTGGATTTTCATATCCACCTATAACAGGAAGAGACTGTGCCTTTTTAGGGTAAAGCGAGTATGATGAGGTAGCTACTAAAGTATCACCCTTGTCTAAAGCATAAATAATCTCTGTAATTGAAGGACTAAGAGAGATTATTCTCTCATTAGCCGATAGATTAAGTATAAAAAAAAGAGTTATTAAAAAAGTTTTTATACCCATGTTGTTCTCTTAAAATTTAGCATTTATGCCTATATAAGCACTAAGTGGAGCAGTTGCATAGCCATCTACAACTTGATAGTATTTATCAAAAAGATTATCTACTTTGATATATGCAGAAAAGTTTTTGTTAATATCGTAATTGCTTACAAGGTTTATAACTGTATATTTCCCAGTTTGTTCACCTGTATCATCTTTTTTATCATATCTTTTCCCGATATATTCACCAAAAACACCAACATGTAAACTATCCATTGGATAATAATCAACACTTAATTTTATAGTCTGCTTAGGTCTTCTAGCCAAATTTTTACCATCTTTATCTTTTGCACTAAGTAAGTAATAATTTATTGATAATAAAATTTCCTCTGTAATATTTCTATGGTATTGAAATTCGTAGCCCTTAAATACACTTTTTCCATCAAGATTTTTATAAATTGCTGGATTTCCGCCCCAACCATCTGGATCATACCACTCTATTAAGTCAGTAACTTCATTGTAAAAATATGTAGCTTTAAAGTTTTCATAACCCATTGAGATATCAAAACTCTTAGTATCTTCAGGGTTTAAATCACTATTAACTGCTCCCCAAGGATTCAACTCTTGTACTATATTTGGAACATTGTAAGCAAGTCCAGCATTAGAGCTTACAAATATATTTTGGCTTATATTATATTTAATGCCCAGTTTTCCTGTAGCTTTGGAATCAAAATTATTATAATCATCATACCTAATGCTCTGAGTTAAAATAATTTTATTTATATTGTTTGAGTTTGTAAGATAAATATAGTTATTTTTATTCTTTTTTTGTTTATTTGAACTATCTGTTAGGATATAATTAACATCATCACTACTGCTCCCAAGCCCAATTATTACATAATCCTCTTGATTATACTTTATATTGTCATTGAACTCTATATTGTTATATTCTCCCTCAAGCTCTTTAACATATTCACTTCCCCATGCCCCAACCGTCCCAATCTCATCTCTTGAAAAATCACTTTTTTCCACTTTAAGTGTAAAATTATGATTGCTATAGGTTTGTGCGTATGAGAGATTGTATAGTCTATTTGAGATATCACTCTTCATACTTTTATCATCAGGGTTACCAAAGCTGTCATAATCTTTTAATGCGTCTATATCTATTATGTTTAGAGTGATTTTTGCATCATCAGTTATATTATAGCCAGCCTTTAGGCTTATAGTTAGGTTTGAATAACTATCATCCTCATACTTATCAATATCTTCATTTATTGGAGATTGAACACTAAAACCATCACTGGTAATTTTGTTTGCACCAAGCTTTATGTCAAATTTTGAAGTCTTATGAGAGATAGTAGCCCCAAATTTTTTAGTATTAAAACTTCCAGCTTCAAGGTTTACACTGCCACTTGTTCCTTTTTTTGCACTTTTAGTAATGATATTAATAACTCCAGCACTGGCATCAGCACCCCAAATTCCGCTTTGTGCACCTTTTATAACTTCTATTTGCTCAATGCCTTGAATCATTAGATGTTGAATATTTGCACCACTTGTACTTGATGGATCTTGATATCTAATACCATCAACTAGTACAAGGGTTCTGTTGTTTCCAGCACCTCTTAGGTATATAGAAGTTGTACTTCCAAGACCACCGTTACTAGTATAATTTATACCGACAATACCGCTTAACGCTTCTCTAAGAGTTGTATAGTGCTTCTCCTTGATTTCTTCAGTTGTAATCACATTTACATTAGAAGTAACATCTTCTATGGATTGTAAAGTTTTTGTTGCACTTGTTACTTTGATAGGCTCTAGCTCTACAGTTTGGGCGTTAAGTGAGCTCAATAGAGCAGCTGATATTAGTGAATATTTAATTGTTTTTTTCATATTTTCCCTAAATAATTTTGTATAGATTCCCAGCTATTATACCCTTGTCGTACAAGTTGAGAATGACGAATGTGTCAAGTTTTGTGGTGTATTGTGTTGTTAATTTTGAATGACTATGAAGATGGAGGTGAGGCTATTTTTATGGTTAGTGGTTTTCCGTTAAGTGTGCAAACACAGACACTAAGTTTTGAGATTTTCACTAAAGAGATATAGGCTTGAATTGCTACTAATGAGAAGTAATGTTTACCAAACCCTTTAGGAATCATTTTATCCAAACCTTTTCTTATGTTTTTGCAATTATAACTAAAAAATCAGCTAAAATAAATTTATGAAACTATCACATTTAAGACAAATCATTATCTATTTGCAGAAATTTCAAAAAATTTCTGCAATCTATAGAGTTAGTGACACCATACTCAAAATAGCATTTGACAAAAATGATGAGATATATTTTAACATGATGCGTTCTAATTCTTCAATGTTTAGATGTGAATCATACTCAAGAAGTAAAGTTTACAACGCACCATTTGATGTAGTTTTAGCAAAAAGATTTAATCGTTCAAATATTTTAAATGTAGAACTTCTAAACGATGATAAAATAGTGCGATTTAAAACTTCTATAGCTTCAGCTTATAAAGAAGAGATTACATATTTGCAGTTTGAGTTTACTGGCAAATATACAAATATAATAATTTTAGATGAGCAAAATACAGTACTTGAAGCTCTTAGGCATGTTGATTTATTTTCATCATTTCGTGAAGTTAGAGTTGGGCAAAAACTATTAGATATACCAAATGCGCCATTTGTTGCAAAAGAGTATCCACTTGAAGATATAGAGGAGTTTTTGTACAGTGTTTACGAAAAAGAGACAGGTCAAAAATTAGACTCACTAAAAAAACAAAAAATCTCTTTGATAAACAAAAAATTATCAAAATTAAAAAAGCTTTATAAAAATCTTGATGATGAACAAAAGCTTCAAGAGGAGATACAAACATCACAACATTATGGAAATTTAGTTTTAGCATCATTACATAAAATAAAACCCTATGCAAAGGTTTTAGAGCTTGAAGATTATGATGGAGAAGTAGTAAAGATAAAATTAGAAAAAAGTTTTAAATCGGCCTCTGCAATTGCTGACTTTTTCTTTGCTAAAAGTAAAAAAGCAAAACAAAAAGCAAAAAATCTGCATATTCAAAAAGACTCTTTAAGTTCAAAAATAAATCATAACGAGCTTTTTATAAATACAATAAAAGATGCAAAAGATGTAGCAAAAATAGAGCTACTTTTTCCAAAACAACTCAAAAATAAAAAGATAAAAAAAGATGATTCTATAGAGACTTTTTGGATAGAGGGCTATAAAATTCAGCTTGGAAAAAATGAAAAAGGTAATATTTCTGTACTTAAAAATGCAAGAGCTAAAGATATTTGGCTTCATTTAAAAGATCAACCATCTACCCATGTTTTAATCACAACAGATAAGCAAAATGTGCCTCTAGGTATTATAAATGGGGCTGCAAGACTGTGTGTAGATTTCACAACAACTTCAAAAGATAAGTATTTGGTCGATTATACTCCTAGAAGAGAAGTTACAATGCAAAATGGCGCAAATGTACTTTATAATAAATATAAAACTATAGAGATAGACACGAGGAGTTAAAGATGGCTATTGGACCAATTGGAAATGCAATTTTTGTAAATCAAATGACGGCCAATGTAGCTGCAGTTCAAAACGCTCATAGTAACCGTATAGATTTTCAAAACATGATAGCTCAAGCTGCTGCAAATGAAAAAGAAGAAAAGGTACTAGAGGTTCGTCCAACAGAAGAAAATCACGAAGTTGATGAAGACCGCGAACATCAAAAAAACGAGGCAGAGCGAGAAACAGATAGAAGTGAGCATGAAGAAAAAGAAGAAGATGAGCAAATTTATGGAGATGGGGTTTATAAGCTAGACATTAAAGTGTAATTGGTTATAATCGTATAATAGGTTATGCAGAAAATCTAATTAAATTTAGGAAATTTTATGTTTGGTAGTCATACAGATAGAGTTATAACTGGTTTAGTTCTTATTGTAGCTGTGCTTTTTATTGGTTGGATAGATAGTTTTTTTATTATGTGGTTAATTCTTGGAGCCATTTATATACTAGCGTTCAAAGAAGCTACAAAGCTTTTTCAAATAAAAAATAGTAATTTAATTAAGTATGCATTTGGACTTTGGTTATTAGCTGGAATTTATCCATATGGCGATGACTTGTTTGTTTTAGCAGGTGTAGCTTATGCGAGTGCAGTAGCCTACAATAAAGACTTAGCTTGGGGAGATTTTCTTCCTTTTATATATCCAACTGCTGGTATGCTCTTTATTCTAACAATGTATCAAGAATATAATATTATTAGTCTTTTATGGCTTTTAATAGTTGTAGCAATGACTGATGTTGGTGCTTATGCTATTGGTAAAAGCATTGGTAAAACTAAATTTTGTGAAACAAGTCCAAATAAAACTATGGAGGGTGTTGTTGGTGGTATTGCTGTTGCAACTTTAAGTGGTATGTTTGTAGGATTATCAATTGTTGATTTATGGACAGCTTTTGTAATATCTTTTGTGGTAGCTACTGCTTCTATCTTTGGTGATTTGTATGAATCATCTCTTAAGCGCGCAGCAGGTGTGAAAGATAGTGGGGATTTGCTTCCAGGTCATGGCGGAATTCTTGATAGAATAGACGGATATCTTTTTGGTGCAATTGTAATGCTTGTTCTTTTAAGAGGGCTTGTATAGTTGGTATTACTCGGCTCAACAGGCTCTATTGGTGTAAATACTTTAAAAGTTGCTAAAAAATTAAATATAAAAATAGAAGTTTTAGTAGCTGGTAAAAATATAAAACTTTTAAATGAACAGATTAAAGCCCACAATCCAAAAGTAGTTGTTGTCTCAAATAAAGAAGACATAAAAGATGTAAATCACAAAAATGTTTATTCTGGAAGTGAAAATATTCTTTTCGTTATAGAAGATGCTAAGAGTGATTTAGTTGTAAATGCGCTTGTAGGTTTTTTAGGTCTTCGTCCAACTCTTAAAGCTTTAGAGTGTGGCAAAAGAATTGCTTTAGCTAATAAAGAAAGCCTCGTAGCATGTGGAAATTTCATAGATACAAGTAAAATTCAGCCAATTGACAGCGAACATTTTGGTCTTTGGTATTTAATGCAAAATAGACCAGTACACAAGATGATTATTACAGCAAGTGGTGGGGCATTTAGAGACTGGGATATAAAAAAACTTCATAACGCAACACTCTCAGATACTCAAAAACATCCAAACTGGTTAATGGGTCAAAAGATTACAATAGATTCAGCAACAATGGTAAACAAAATGTTTGAACTTTTAGAAGCTAGGTGGCTGTTTGGTGAGGGGAAATATGATGCTATCATTGAGACAAAATCTTTAATTCATGCACTAATTGATTTTAAAGATGGCTCAACTACAGCTCATTTTGCTCATACCAATATGCAACTACCAATAGCTTATGCAGTTGATGCAAAGATGGATGAAAATATTTTAGATCATATTGATTTACTTAAAATTGGAAGTTTAGAATTTAGAGAGATAAAAAAAAATAAATATCCTGTTTGGGAAATCAAAGAAGATTTACTTAAAAATCCAAATATGGGCGTAGTTGTAAATGCAGCTAATGAAGTAGCAATTCAAAAATTTATAAATAAAGAGATAGGATTTATGGATATCTCTAAAATAATCATAAACACCTATGAAAAATACTCTCAGATGCCAAGCAGTGTTGATGAGGTTTTTGAAATAGATAAAAAGATACGAGAGTCTATCTAAATTAGATGATTGATGATATTTTATTAAGTTATATTTTTATATTTGTACTCCTAGAGATGTATGAAGTACAATGGCAAAAAGCTACAACACTCATTGGAATGCTTGCTCGAATGTTTGAGTATTATAAAAAAAGTATATTTTTATTTTTAGTTAAACACCCTACATTTTATTTTGCCATTTGGTTTATGGTTGTAAATGATTATAATATCTATGCAGTTAGTTTATTTGCAATAAAAACACTTGATATTGCAACAAAAATAGTCCTAATGAAGCGGGTATTTATAGATAAAGATATATCCCCTGAACTTTCATTGGCTATGTTGACACCTCTTAATAAGTTTTTACCATATATAGGAGTAGTGGCATACCCACCTTTAATATTTTTGGCTATGAGTTAATGCGTAAGCCTCTTAGGGATGAATTATTCCGTTTAAGCTAGTATGGTTTAAGGGGAAGCTTACATTAAAGTCGTATTATTTATGATAAAATACAACTTATTTAAATTGTAAAATATGCAAAAAAATTAGAAGTTTATATAAAAGTATGACAATTTGTCATACTTTTATGTAGTAACTATTATTTGAACTAAGATAAATAAAAAAATAAAGTGAGTAATGATGATAATGAATTCAAATCAAAATGATTTAATAGTTAAATTACAATTTACCCCAAAAGAAAATACTACAAAAATTTATCAAAAAAAATACTCAAATCATGATGACTACATCATAGAAATTGATTTAGATAAAAATAGTATAAATTTTGGAAATAGTATTTTTTTTAATGATTCTAAAAATTCTGTTCAAAAAATCACAAAAGCTGAAGATTTAGTAGTCTTAGAATGTGTAGATAGACTTTTAATAAAAGGCTATAATCCAAAAAATATAATTTTAGAAAAAATATATCCATCAGGGCATGGTACAAGCGGAAGACTTGATATTTTAGTTACTCGTGATAATAACTCTGCATATTTGATGATAGAATGTAAAACATGGGACAAAGAGTTTGACAAGGCATTTGTTAAACTTAACAAAGATGGTGGACAACTTTTTACATATTTTCAACAAGATAAAAATGCTGAAGTTCTAGTTTTATATGCATCAGAGTTGATAAATGATGAAATAAAATATACAAATCAAATAATAAAAATAGAAGAAGAGTATAAAACAACAAGTAATGTAAAAGATTTTTTTGATAGATGGAATAAAGTTCCTAAAAACAATGGTATTTTTGATAGTTGGACAACACCGTATAACTACAAGAGCAAAGCTTTAACACCAAAAGAATTAGTTGAAATTACAGCAGAAGATAGTTCTAAAATATTTAACCGTTTTATGGAGATACTTAGACATAATGTTGTTTCAGACAAACCTAATGCTTTTAGTAAGATTTTTACACTTTTTCTTTGTAAAATTATAGATGAAAAAGATACAAAACAAAATAAAGAATTAAGATTTCAGTGGTTAGAAGGGATAGATACCCATATATCTTTTCAAAAAAGGCTTACAGATCTTTACAAAAAAGGTATGAAACAATTTTTAGATAAAGAAGTTACAGATTTTAGTGATGATGAATTTGAAGAAAAATTTGGTGATTTAGATAATTCTCTTAAAGAGAAATTATTAGAAAAATTTACAGAAATTAGACTTCAAAAAAATAATGAATTTGCCATAAAAGATGTGTTTGACCAAGAAACATTTGAAGAGAATGCGATAGTTGTAAAAGAGGTAGTAGAACTACTGCAAAATTATCAGATAAGATATACTAAAAAACAGCAATTTTTAAGTGATTTTTTTGAATTACTTTTAACAACAGGATTAAAACAAGAAGTTGGTCAGTTTTTTACACCTGTTCCTGTAGCAAGATTTATCATACGAAGTATTCCTTTTGATAAAATCATAAAAGAAAAATTGATGATAGGTGAGGAAAGAGAACTTTTACCAAATGTTATAGATTATGCTGTAGGGAGTGGGCATTTTATAACAGAAGCCATGGATGAAATACAAAAAAATATTAATACGATAGACACTAAAGACTTTATTAATGATGTTGTAAATGAAGTAGAAGCTTGGAAAATTAAGCATTTTAGTTGGGCTTATAATTATGTTTATGGAATAGAAAAAGACTATAGACTTGTAAAAACTGCAAAAGTCGGCTGTTATTTGCATGGTGATGGATTAGCAAAAGTTATTCACGGAGATGGACTCTCAAACTTTACAAATACAAAAGAGTTTAAAGGTAAATTGATAAAAAAAGATAAGAATTACCCTCAAGATAACAAACAGTTTGATATGGTAATTTCCAATCCTCCATATTCTGTAAGTGCATTTAAAAATATCAGTAAAAAGTTTAATAAAGATGATTTTGAACTTTATGAAAAACTAACAGATCAAAGTAGTGAGATAGAAGCTCTTTTTATAGAGAGAACAAAACAGCTTTTAAAAGATGGTGGGATAGCTGGGATAATCTTGCCAAGTAGCATTCTAAGTAATGGAGGTATTTACACTAAGACTAGAGAGATATTATTTAAGTACTTTGATATTATCAGCATCACTGAACTTAGCTCAAATACTTTTATGGCAACAAAAACAAGTACCGTAGTTCTATTTTTAAGAAGAAAAAACAATATGGAGTATAAAAATATACAAAGCTCTGTTGGTAAACTTTTTGATATAAAAAAAGATATAACAATAAATAAAATTGAAAATCCTCTCTTAAGATATATAGAATATGTTTGGGAAGATATAAATATTGATGATTATTTTTCACTTTTAGATAATAATCCAAATAAAAAAATAAAAACTCATGAGATATATAAAGAGTATGATAAAAAAATAGGTACTCTTGAAAAAATAATTGAACTAGAAAAAGAGAAACTATTTTACTTTATAATGGTTTATTCTCAAAGAATTGTTGTTGTAAAAACAAAAAAAGGTATTGCCAAAACAAAAGAAGAAAAGAAGAGAGAAACGCAAGAAGAAAAGCAATTTTTAGGTTATGAATTTAGTAGTAGAAGAGGTAGTGAAGGTATCCACCCAATTCAACGAGGTAAAACTATAGATGAATGTACATCCTTGTATGATGAAACTTCGCATACAAATGATTTAAAAGCAAATAGTTATATTTATAGTGCTTTTAATGGAGAGCTTAAAGAGATTGATGAAAGTTTAAAAGATAATATTTCTTATGTAGACTTGGTAGATATGATGACTTTTGATAGAGTTGATTTTGATAAAAATATCTCTTTGAGTGTTAAAAAAAAAATAAAGTATGAAAATATATGGGGTATTAATAATTTAATTGAATTGAATGTTATTGCAGATGTTGAAAAAGGCACATCGATTACACAAGAAAAAACAATTGAAGGAAAAATTCCTGTAATAGCAGGAGGTCAAACTCCTGCCTATTATCATAATGAATCAAATAGAGTAGAAAATATCATTACAGTTAGTGCATCTGGAGCTTATTCTGGATATGTGAACTATTTTGATACTCCTATTTTTGCTTCTGATTGTAATACGGTAAAATCTAAAAATGAAAATAGGATATCAACAAAATTAATCTTTATTTTTTTAAAATATTTGCAACCGTATATTTATAGTCTACAACGGGGTCAGGCCCAACCTCATGTCTATAAAAATGATTTAGAAAAAATAAAAATCCCATTACTTTCAAAAGATGTTCGAGAGAAAATTGTAACTAAAATTGAAGTATTGGAAAATAAAAATCTAAAACAACTTCAAGAAATTAAACATCTAAAAAAAAGTATAGAAAAAATGTATATAGATATTATTTCTACAACCAGCACTACAGTAAGATTAAGTGATACTGATATTTTTAGTATTTTAATAGGAAAAAGAGTGTTAAAAAGAGATGTACAAATAAAAGGAGAAATTCCTATATATAGTGCAAATGTTTTTAAGTCTTTTGGTTATATAGACAAACACTTATTAAGCAAATATGATACTCCATCAATCTTATGGGGAATAGATGGAGATTGGATGGTGAATTGTTTGTCAAAAGAAAGCCCATTCTACCCAACTGACCACTGTGGAGTATTAAGAGTTAAAAATAATGAAATTGATGAACGCCTTTTAGCATATATTGTAGAACAAGAAGGCAAAAATTTAGAATTTTCTAGGACTAAAAGAGCTTCTATAGATAGAATTAAGGGTATTAAAATCCCTTTACCATCTATAGAAAAACAAAAAGAGGTAGCTCCAAAAATAAAATTAATAGAAAAAAAGATACGAAAATTAGAACAAGAGTTAGCTAATATCTCAAAACAAAAAGAAGATATATTTGGTAAATATTTAAAATGATACTAAGTATAGAAAGCTCATGTGATGATAGTGCTATCGCAATTACAGATATAAAAACAAAAAAACTTCTTTTCCATAAAAAAATAAGCCAAGAGTTAGAACATTGCGTATATGGTGGAGTTGTTCCAGAACTCGCTGCAAGACTTCATGCAGAGGCGCTACCTAAAATTTTACAAGAGTGTAAGCCTTATTTTAAAGATTTAAAAGCTGTAGCTGTTACATCAACTCCAGGCTTAGCTGTAACACTGGTAGAGGGTGTGACTATGGCAAAGGCAATCTCTATAGCTCTTAATATTCCTCTTATTGGAGTAAATCATCTCATCGGGCATATATATTCTTTATTTATAGAAAAAGAAGTTTTGTTTCCCCTAACTGTGCTTTTGGTTTCAGGTGGACACACGCAAGTTATGGAAGTAAAATCCTTAATAGAGATAGATACTGTTGCTAAAAGTATGGATGATAGTTTTGGTGAAAGTTTTGATAAAGTTGCTAAGATGATGGGGCTTGGTTATCCTGGTGGACCAGTTATAGAGGAGTTGGCAAAAAATGGGGATAGAAAAAAATATAATTTTACGATTCCACTTTCTCAAAGCCCGCTAATAGCTTTTAGTTATTCAGGCCTTAAAAATGCCGTTCGTTTAGCAATTGAAAAAGCAGAAGATAAAAGCAAATATAAAGATATAGCTGCATCATTTGAGCATATTGCAACTGCGCACTTAGTTCAGAAGCTAAAAAAGTATTTTAAAATAACTAAACCAAAAACTTTTGCGATAGTTGGTGGAGCTAGTGCAAATCTTTACCTACGCGCACAAATAGAGGAACTTTTAAAACCTCATAATGCCCAATTATTACTTAGTGAGTTAAAATATTGTTCAGATAACGCTGCAATGATAGGTAGAGTAGCTATCGAGATGTATGAAAAAAAGATGTTTTGTGATTTAGATACTTTAGTAAGCTCACCTAAAAGCTCACTTTAATCTCAGAGGTATTCTTAACTAAATCTTAATTCAAAATGCAAATTAATCTAAATAAGAGTAATTTTATCCGATTTAGAATATAATTCCACCAACAAACATAAAGACGTGTAAAATAAAAAAAATAAGGAGCCAAAATGGCAACTGTAACTTTCAAAAATGATACTGTGTGTAACTTAGCAGGTAACGAAATAAATGTAGGTGATGTAGCACCAGTAACAACAGTAGTAAACTGTGATCCAATGCTTCAAAATGAGCAAATTGGTGGAACTGGTAAAGTTCAACTAGTAGTAGCAGTACCATCTTTAGATACAGGTGTATGTGACGCTGAAACAAGAAGATTTAACACTGAAGCAGCAGCTTTAAAAGGTGTTGAGGTTATTACTGTTTCTATGGATTTACCTTTTGCAGCAGCTAGATGGTGTGGTGCAGCTGGAATTGAAAACCTAAAAGTTTGTTCTGACTTCAGAAACAAAGATTTCGCAAATAATTATGGTGTTCTTTTAGCTGATGGTCCATTAGCTGGTATTACCGCTAGAGTTATTTTTGTTATTGGTAAAGATGGAAAAGTAACTTACAAGCAAGTTGTTCCAGAAATTACAACTGAGCCTAACTATGAAGAAGCTATCGCTGCTGCAAAAGCAGCTTTATAAGCCAAACTTATTAACTACAAGATCTTATCCTCCTTTTTAAGATTTCAAAAATTTAGGGCTTGACCCTAAATTTTATATTTAAGAATACTTCCCCTACCAATCTGCTATAATTTATAAAATAATTTTAATTGGAGAAAACATGAATATAAACTATCCCCTAAGAAAAAAATTACTAACTATATTGGTATGTGGGTTAATGTTTGGAACAACAGCTAATGCAGATATAGCAAGAGCGGAGATGGGTATTGGTACTTGGATGCAAACACCATCAGGGACTATATCTTATACTGATGGTGCAATTACTGGCTTAGATACTTCAGATGAAAATAATGAAATGCAACTATATGCATGGTTACTTATAAAACATCCCGTTCCTATAATACCAAATTTAAGATTAGAATATGTAGAGACACTAAACAAAGGTACTGCTACTGGTACATTTGGCTCATATACATTTCCAGCATCTTCAACAACAGAATTAAGTATGTCACAAATTGATATCATTGCATATTATAATATTTTGGATAATACGGGCTGGGTTACACTTGATTTAGGTTTAGATATTAAAATAATAGATATCTCATATGAAACTGGCAATACGGATTTAGTATCAAAACTTCCTACTGATATCTCTTCAATAGTAATACCATTGGGATATATAAGAGCAAGAGCGCAAATTCCAGCGACAGATTTTGCTGTGGAAGCTGACCTTAAATATATCACATATTCTACAACTACAGTTTATGATGCTAGAATAAAAGTTGATTATACATTAGATATATCCCCAGTTGTTCAACCAGCAATAGAGATAGGATACAGAATGCAAAAATTTAAACTTGATGAAGATGAATTAATTATAAATACTGATTATAGCGGTGTTTATTTAGGTATGATGTTACGCTTTTAAATTTTTTAGCTGTTTCTCATAAATAGTTTGTAAGATTTTAGAATAATCTTCAGGTTGCTTGATATTTTCTAATAAGATATCTTTGGCGTGTGCTATTGGTTTTATAAATGCAACTAGTTTCATAACCTCTTTTGGCATATCTAACGCATTTAAAAAAGCTGTCAATTCCTCTATGGAGATATCTTTTGTAATTTTGTATAGTAATTTAGTATTTTTATGTTGTAAATACTTTGCTACATGATGAAATGATTTGATATGTCTTATAAGTTTTCGCTTATTGGTTAGTTTATCTACAAATTTATCTATATTTTCATCATTTAGTTCATAACAAAGTAATGATAATATAATTGTTATATTTGTTTTATCATCTTCTAGTTTATTTGTGCAAAACTTATCTATAGAATTTAATGTATTTTGCCATAATTTATCATCCATTTTAAGTTCATAAAAAAAAGTTAAAGCTCCTATTTTTTTTAAGAATTTTAATCCAATAGATGGTTTTTTAGATTTTAAAAATAATTTTTTAAATTCCTCATATATTCGCGGTTGAGAGAGTTCATCTAGCATATTTTGCTCAACCATCTTTTTACATGTAACAATTAAATTTTTATCGCATTTAAACTCAAACCTTGCGCAAAAACCCATCGCTCTTAATATTCTTAAAGGGTCTTCTGCAAAAGTTTTTGAATTGATTATTTTTAAAGTTTTATTTTTTATGTCATCTATACCATTAAAAGGATCAAGCATTTTTGCGGAGCTTACATCAAATCCAATAGCATTCATTGTAAAATCTCGTCTTGAAGCTGCTGTTTTAAAATCTAAATCTGGATTTAGTGTTATTTCAAACCCCTTATGCCCATCTGATACTTTATTATCAAGGCGAGGAAGCGAAAAATCTATCTCATATTTTTTTAAACTAAGTTTTAAAACTCCAAATTTATTTCCAATTATATTTGTTTTTCCAAACTCTTGTAATATTGTTTGCAACTTAGCATATGAACCAATATTGTAAACTTCTATGTCAATATCTTTTGATTGTATTTGTAAGAAAAAATCCCTAACATAGCCACCAACAAAAATTGGTTTTATAGCAAGACCATTTAGCTTATCAAATATAGTATTTAATTCATTTGGATATTCAAACATTTATACACTTTTAATTTGGTTTTATAGTTTGTTCACACTTAATATAGATTTATTATATTATATCATGACTTTAACTAAGATATAATTTTTATTTGGCTATAATTCGCGAAAAATAACTGAAGTACTCTTAATAAAATGAAACTTTCTTCAGTAAAATTTTCCCAATAAGGAAACTCTTATGCAAAAGATTAGAAATATTGCCGTTATTGCACACGTTGACCACGGTAAAACTACATTAGTAGATGGATTATTAGAGCAGTCAGGTACATTTGGCGCTCATGAGAAACATGATGAAAGAGCAATGGACTCTAACGATTTAGAAAAAGAGCGTGGAATTACGATTCTTTCTAAAAATACAGCTATTCGCTATAATGGTTATAAGATTAACATTATAGATACTCCTGGTCACGCTGACTTCGGTGGTGAAGTTGAACGAGTACTTAAGATGGTTGATGGTGTTTTAGTCCTTGTTGATGCTTATGAAGGTGTTATGCCTCAAACTAAGTTTGTTGTTAAGAAGATGTTAGCTTTAGGTAAAAAACCAATTGTTGTAATCAACAAAATCGACAAAGATTCTGCTGATCCCGAACGCGTAGTTGATGAAATGTTTGACCTGTTTGCAGATATGGGTGCAACTGATGATCAACAAGATTTCCCAATTATCTATGCAGCTGCTCGTAACGGTATAGCTAAGTTAGATATGGACGATGAAGATGGTGATTTCACTTGTATTTTTGAAGCAATTATAAATGATGTGCCAGAGCCTGATGGTTCTGCTGATAATCATCTTCAAGCTCAAGTTTTTACACTTGATTATGACAACTATGTTGGTAAAATCGGAATAAGCCGTATCTTTAATGGTACTGTAAATAAAGGTGATAACATCATGCTTGCAAAAGCTGATGGCGAGATGGTTAAAGGTAAAATCTCTAAACTAATTGGTTTTCATGGTCTTAACCGTATGGAGATAGAACAAGCTGAAGCTGGTGATATTGTTGCGTTTGCAGGGATGGAAACTGTTGATGTTGGTGATACTATTACTGATCCTATTCATCCTGTTGCACTTGATCCTATGCATATTGAAGAGCCAACATTAACTGTTGTATTTGCAGTAAATGATTCTCCACTTGCTGGTCAAGAGGGTAAGCATGTAACTTCAAATAAACTTCGTGAGCGTCTTGAATCTGAGATGGTAACAAATGTTGCTATGAAACTAGAGACTGTTGGTGAGGGTAAATTTAAAGTTTCAGGTCGTGGTGAGCTACAGATTACAATTTTAGCTGAAAATATGCGTCGTGAAGATCATGAATTTTCTATATCTCGTCCAGAAGTTATTATTAAAGAGATAGAGGGTGTTAAGTGTGAGCCATTTGAGCATTTAGTTATTGATGTCCCTGAAGATTTAAGCGGCACTGTTATTGAGCGTCTTGGTAAAAGAAAAGCTGAGATGAAATCAATGTTACCAATGGGGCAAGGTTTTCAAAGAATAGAGTTTGAAATTCCAGCTCGTGCATTAATTGGTTTTCGTGGTCAATTTTTAACAGATACTAAAGGTGAGGGTGTTATGAATCACTCATTTTTAGAATTTCGTCCATTTAGTGGGGTTGTTGAATCTAGAAGTTATGGTGCGCTTGTATCTATGACTGCTGGTTCTACACTTGCATTTTCATTATTTAGTATCCAAGACCGTGGTGTTCTTTTTATCGGTGTTCAAACTGGTGTTTATGAGGGTATGATTATTGGTGAGCACTCTCGCTCAAACGATTTGGTTGTTAATCCCATCAAAGGTAAAGCACAATCAAATGTTCGTTCATCTGGAGCTGATGAAGCTATTAAGCTTGTTCCATTTAGAAACATGTCACTAGAGCGTGCTTTAGAGTGGATTGAAGATGATGAGCTTCTTGAAGTTACTCCTAAATCTATCCGTATTCGTAAAAAATTCTTGAGCGAAAACGAAAGAAAAAGAAACTCTAGAAAATAATAAATTGTTTAAAGAGTTCAATTAGCGATATTTAAAATTTTTATCTCACATTCAAGTTCGATATTAAATTTAGAAAAAACTCTTTTTTTAGCTTCATCTATTAAATAGATGGCATCATTAAAAGTTCCATTTCCATGATTAACTAAGAAGTTAGCATGTTTTTTGCTAAACTCCATATCTCCAATTCTTTGACCTTTTAGTCCAACTTCTTCTATTAGCCTACCAGCATAATCATTTTTTGGATTTTTAAAACAACTCCCAGCACTAGCTGTTGATGGTTGGTTTGAGCGCATCTTTTTAAACATTAAAACCTTGCCTTCATCAAAGCCACGCTCTAGCTTAAATGTTGCTTCTAAAATTGGTGAAGAGATATTTGTAAACCTATATCCGTAATCTATCTCATTTTTATTTTTTAGACCCTCACATGTAAGAATAGATATAAGATTATTAAATATTTCATACTCTTTAAGTCCCCCGTTCATAAAAACCAATCCACCTAATGTCCCTGGCAGGTGAGAGAAAAATTCAAAATTTGCAATATTATTTTTTTTACAAAATGAGGCAATCTTTCCAGAGGGTGTAGCTGAGCCTATTTTTAGTAAATTATTTTGCATCTTTATATAATCAAATTTTTTTGATAGCTTCATAAGAGGTGGTGGATTTGGACCTATTAGGATGTTATTGCATGAACCAATTAAAAAAGCTTTTGGGTTAATATCATCACATGTTTCTAAAATTTTAACATCAATTTCTCCACCTATCTTAATAGATGAAAATTTACAAAAGTCAATTTTTTTTGTCATTCTACAAATGTTGGAATCATATTAAATACATTTACAGAAAAATCTGTCATTGCATTTAACATCCATGGCATCGTTAAAATAATTACAATAACAACACCAATAATTTTAGGGATAAAAGAAAGCGTCATCTCATTGATTTGTGTAGTAGCTTGAAAGATTGAAACAGCAAGACCTAAAAACATACCAGTTAAAAGTCCAGGCAGGGCAAGCATTAGTGCTATTTTAAATGTTTCTATTCCAAGTGCTACTAGTTTTGCTTCCATTATCCTTTTCTTAACTCCTCATACTCAATGGGTATCATATAATCTTTTACATTTATAGGTAAATCATAAAATCCATTTTTATACCCAAGCTCAAAAAGTTTATCTATAGCCTTATATTGAAGTTCGCTCAACTCTATGGATTCGTCATTCGCATAAAGTTCCAAATATTTATCTAAAGTTGAAGCATCTATGCGAACAAGATTTCTTTCAATTAGCATTTGAGATAGTTTTTCTTTATGTTTTCTTGCTATATCAACAGCTTTTGTTAGAGTTTTTTCATATTCAATTGCTTTATTTATTGGAATTGAGCGACTTATTGCCATCCCACCTAAAGGTAATGGCAAACCTTTACCCGCTAGTTCTTGCCAAATATCCCACATCTCGATTTCAACTTCAAGTTTTTCATCATAAGTTAAAATAGATTCATGTATCAACACACCAGCATCTACAACACCGTCTAAAACTGCTTGTTCTATTTCGAGAAAATTCATGTAGGTTACTCTGGCTTTTGGATACTTTATACGAAACAACATTGCATTTGTAGTGTGTTTACCACTTAGAGCTACTTTAAAATTAGGCTTTAAAAAAGCTCCTTTTTTCTTAATAACTTTAGGACCATAACCTTCACCAAAGCTTACAGCTGTACGAAGTGGAGCATAGTCATCTCTTATGTGAGGGTAAAGCGCAAAACTTATAGCAACTATCTCATACTCGCCTCTTAAAGCTTTTTCATTTAATGTTTGAATATCTAGCGCGATATTATCAAACTTAATGTTTTTCATATCTACCCAGCCAAATTTAATAGCATAGTACATAAAAATATCATCAGCGTCAGGAGAGTGTGCAATTAGTGTTTTTTTCATAAGGCTATTTTAACTAAATAAGGATAAAATCCAACTCAAATAAGAAATTTTTAATAAAAATATGTCAATTTGCAATATTTTTTATTAAAAAAATTATTTTTATATATAATTAGATAAATTAAACATTTGGAGCATATAATGGACGCAAATAAACAAAAATCATTAGACTTAGCAATGAAGCAAATAGATAAAGCATTTGGTAAGGGTGCATTGATGCGTCTTGGTGATAAAAATATTGAACCAATTAAATCAATTAGCACAGGCTCTATAGGGCTTGATTTAGCACTTGGAATTGGTGGTGTCCCACAAGGTAGAGTTGTTGAAATTTATGGACCAGAGAGTTCAGGTAAAACGACTCTAGCACTTCAAATAACAGCAGAATGTCAAAAAAATGACGGCGTTTGTGCATTTATAGATGCGGAGCATGCGCTTGATGTTGTATATGCTAAAAATCTTGGTGTAGATGTTGAAAATCTTTTGGTCTCTCAACCTGACTATGGTGAACAAGCTTTAGATATAGTTGAAACAATCGCAAGAAGCGGGGCTATTGATTTAATTGTTATAGATTCGGTTGCAGCACTTACTCCAAAAGTTGAGCTAGAGGGCGAAATGACGGATCAGCAGGTTGGTGTTCAAGCTCGTTTAATGTCTAAAGCTCTTCGTAAATTAACTGGAGTATTAAGCAAAATGAATTGTACAGTTATTTTTATCAATCAGCTTCGCATGAAAATAGGTATGATGGGTTATGGTTCACCTGAAACAACAACGGGTGGAAATGCACTTAAATTTTATGCATCTATTCGTATAGATGTTAGAAGAATTGCCTCTCTTAAGCAGGGTGAAAGTCAAATTGGTAACCGTGTAAAAGCAAAAGTCATTAAAAACAAAGTCGCACCACCATTTCGTCAGGCAGAGTTTGACATTATGTTTGGCGAGGGGATATCTAAAGAGGGCGAGCTTGTTGATTATGGCGTTAAGCTAGACATTATAGATAAATCAGGAGCATGGTTCTCTTATGAAGATAAAAAACTTGGTCAAGGTCGTGAAAATGTCAAACAAATGTTTAAAGATGAACCAGAACTAGCAAATGAGATAGAAGAAAAAATAAAAGTAGCTATGGGAATAAGTAGTGTTATGGTTATGGACACTTCAGAAATAAACGATGCGGATACCTAATCCAAAAGAGTGCAATTAAAAAGTTATACTAAAAGTAGAACCTTCATTTTCTGTACTTTTAATTTTTAATTTAAAGTGATGAAGTTCTATTATATTATTTGCTAAAAATAAACCAAGACCTAAGGAATTATTCCAAGTATTACCACTAATTCGATAAAATTTTTCTAAAATTTTGGTTATATTTTCTTTTTTAATCCCTATCCCTGTATCAATTATATCTATAGAATTTTTTTCTAATTTAACAATAACTTCATCTTCAGAATATTTAAAAGCATTTTCAATGAGATTTGTAAGGACTATACTAAACAATGCTTCATCAGCCTTTATCTCAAGATCTTTTAAACCGATAACTTTGATCTCTTTATATTTATATGTAAGCTTTAGGTTTTCTATTATTTCGTTTGTTAATTTATATAAATTAATATTACTAAGAGTGAGTTTTTGATGAGAACTATCAAGCTTGGTAGATAATCTTAATGTATCAATAAGTTCATTTAATTTGTTACCATTTTTATATATTTTTTTCAAAAATTTATTTTGAATATTTTTATTTAGATTTTCATCATCTAAAAGAGTCTGGGTATATCCACTTATAACAGCAATAGGATTTTTAAATTCATGTGAAATTGCAGATATGATATCGTCTTTTTGGTTGTTTGATGACTTTAGTTTTGAAGCATATTTATCTTTTTGCTTATCTTGTTTAATTAATATTTTTGAGACTTTTGTAAGCAATTTGGTTATAAGAGAAAACTCTTCTGAAAAATTAGAGCTTATATAGTTGTCTTTTTTCTTTTTTGTTAAAGCTTTTAAAAATAGTACAATTCTTTTGGTCTCTTGTTGAATTTGTAAGTTTATTTTATATGCAATTATAAAAATAGAGATAAAAAATATTGTAACTATACCAAACACTTGAAATCCAAGAGTAATAATTTGAGTAGTTACACTTTTTAATTCTTTAGCAAGTCTTATATATAAAATTTCCCCATTTATAGTATATTTTTTTGCTACATATAAAAGATTTAGTTTTATAGTTTTAGAAGTTCGTATATTAAACCCAAAATCTTCATTTTTTGCTTGAATAATTTCATCTCTATATTTGTGGTTATCCATAGTAGACTTATCTTTATGAGATTCTGCAATTATCCTGCCATTTTCTGAAATCACTGTTAATCTAGTATTGAGTTTATCTTTTATGTTATCTGCTAAATTATCAAAATTTGTTTGATTATTTATACTAAGTGCTATTATTTGAATATTTTCTTGTAATGCTGTTTTTGCATTTGTTATATAAAGATTTTTAACCCAAAAATAAATTATAATACCAACTACTAAAAATAAAATTATAAAAAGTGTTAAAAATTTTCTAAAAATAATTTGATGAAATTTTAACAAAGAATATAACCTTCACCACGAATAGCTTGAATATAGTTTTTGCTTCCATCTGGGTCAATTCGCTCTTTTAATCTTTTTATAGCTACATTTACAGTTTTTGCTTGTTTATTAAGATTGTCATCCCAAACTTTTTCAAGCAATATTTCGCGAGAAAGAAGAATGTTCTCATTTTTCATAAATTCTAGAAGTAAATCATGTTCTAAATGCGTTAGTTTTACCTCAATTGAATTTATATAAAAAACTTTATTTGAAGAGTTATAAGTAATATCTTTAAATTTCATAATATCTAAAGTTTTAGAAGTTCTTTTTATGAGGGCTTTTACTCTTGCTTTTAACTCATCAATATTAAAAGGTTTTGTTATATAGTCATCACCTCCATGCTCAAATCCCTCTAAAATATTTTCACTTGAATCTTTAGCGCTAACATATATTACAGGGTGATTGTATCCAAGAGTTCGGATACTTCGGATAAATTTTGTTCCCTCAATAGAAGGAAGATTTCTATCCATTAGAATTAAAGATACATTATCTTCATCTAAAATATCTTTTACATTTGTTGTATCTATGCAGGTGATGACATCATACCCCTCTTTTGATAGGGTATATTCCATTAAATCTAAAATATCTTCTTCATCTTCTACTATAAGGATTGTTTCATTCATAAAGTTATCCTACTTTATTATTAAGATTTATCTTTTAGATAGATTAATAAAATAATTACCTTTTTTAGCATCTTTATTAACACCGTTTCCAGTTAAAAAAAGCATACCTAGGTTATATTGAGCTGTTTTGCCCTCTTTATTTATTGCTTCTTCAAATAGTCTGATTGCTTCTAAATCTTCTTTGCTATCACTCATATTTTTATAGTAAGTGAGAGCTATAGTTATTAGTACAGTCTCATCATTTTGATTAAATGTTTTTGCAAGCAAAACGGCTGCTTTTTTATTATCTTTAGCTATATCTTCTCCTCTTAAGTAAAGAAGCCCTAGCATAAATTGCGATGCTAACTCATTTTCATTAGAGCCTTTTTCCCAAAAACTAACTGCTTTAATGATGTCATCTTCTTCATAAGCCTCATCCCCTTTTTCATAATAGTTTGCTTGTAGCGCTAGAGTTAATAACATAATACTTAAAAAACATTTAAACATTTATCTCCTTTTTTTATGTTGCATATTATATACAAAGTTTAATAACTAATTGCTCAGATAGTTCAATTATTTATTTATGAAAATTTCCACCAATCTGTATATATACTAGTAAATTAGCTATGCTAGATGCACGGTCAGCTATCTTTCCACTTTTTCTTAATGCCTTAAGCATTCTATAAAATTTTTCAAACTCATCTAGTTCTTTTGCAAGATTATGTAGATTTGCCTCAACCATTTCGTATAAATCATCAGTTTTACTCTCTTCTATTAAAACATCATTATAACACTCTTGAAGCTCATCTGAATCGTTAATATTTATCATATTAATGGTTGTCTTGATAGCTTTTACTGTAGAGGTTTGCATTGGTAATGCATACTCTTTTATTGTGTTTGTATCTACATCTGTACATACATCTGTAAAATCTTTGATGAAGCTTCTTGTGTTTGAGCATGCACGAGATAATTCATTTGTCATTTTCATATATGCAACAACGCGTCTTAAATCTCTTGCTTCTGGAGTATATAGTGCTAAAACTTTTATGATTTCATTATCAATTTCATCAGTTTTAGAACTTATATTTTTTATGAAACTTTTAGCTTCATTAAATTTAGCAACATCACAATCTTTTAATGCTTCTAAAATTAATTCATTCGCACTTAGCAAACCATTTCCAATACTTGAAACTTTATTTTTAATATTCTCTAAAGAGTTTGTAAAATTTTGTAACATTAACCGAATCTCCCTGTTATATAATCTTCTGTTTGCTTCTCTTTAGGATTTAAAAAGATATTTTCAGTTTTATCAAACTCTATTAAATCTCCTAAATACATAAACGCAGTATGGTCGCTGATGCGAGATGCTTGTTGCATATTATGTGTAACAATAGCAATACTTACATCTTTTTTTAATTCAACTAAAAGCTCTTCAATTGCACCTGTTGAAATTGGATCAAGTGCTGAAGTTGGCTCATCAAAAAGTATAACCTCTGGTTTAACAGCAACAGCCCTTGCTATACAAAGTCGTTGCTGTTGACCACCTGAAAGACCCATTGCTGATTTGCTAAGTCTATCTTGAACCTCTTTCCAAAGCACGCTATCTTTTAAAGCTTGCTCAACTCTTCCCTCAAGTTCAGATTTATCTTTAATTCCAGCTATTTTAAGCCCATAAGCTACATTATCAAATATGCTCATTGGAAATGGTGTTGGTTTTTGAAAAATCATCCCTACTTTTTGACGAAGCTCTATAAATTCATTTTCTTTTTTTATATCTAATATATTTTGCATCTCATTTGTATCTGTATTAAATAGTTCAATAATCCCATCATATTTGTTTCCAGGGTACAGATCGTGAATACGGTTCATACTTCTTAAAAGAGTTGACTTACCACATCCACTTGGACCAATGAGTGCAGTAATTTTATTTTTTCTTATTTTCATATTTATATTTTTAAGTGATGGAGAATCAACTCCTGGATAGGTAAATGAAAAATCTTTTATATTCATAACTGGCATATTAAAATCCCTTATCTTTTTTTATTTCTTGTAATAAATCTTCCAGCTAGGTTAATTGTTAAAACCAAAACTGTAAGTATAAACGAAGCAGCCCAAGCTAAATCACGGCTAGACTCTTCAGGCTCATTCGCTAAATCGTAAATACTAACTGTAAGTGATGGAAAGCTCTCAGTTAAATCAAGACTAAAATAATTTGAAGTCTCAGATGTAAAAAGTAATGGTGCTGTTTCTCCAATTATACGAGCAAATGCAAGTAAAATACCAGTCATAATTCCAACCTTAGCAGCCTTTATAACAATGTCAACTATTACTTTATATTTTGAAGCACCTAGTGCTATCCCAGCTTCACGAAGTTCTTTTGGAACTAATGAGAGCATATTGTCAGTTGTACTTATTACAATTGGTAACATCATTATAGCTAAAGCAATAGCTCCAGCAAATCCACTAGTGCCCCCAGTTGGTACAACGATAATCGCATAAACAAATGCACCAATAACTATTGATGGTGCTGACATCATTATATCACTAAGGTTACGAATAACTTCAGCATATTTTCCACGACCATATTCTTGTATATATATTCCTGCAGCCATACCTAAAGGGATACCAATTGTTGCAGCAATTCCTGCTAAAATAAATTGACCAACAATTAAATTTCTCAATCCACCATCAATCAAATCATTTAAAAATAAAGAGAGGTGAAACGAACCAAGACCTTTCATAAATAGTGTGATTAAAATCCAACCTAAAAATGCAAGACCAATTAATGCAGATAAAGTTGAAAGACCTAAAACGATTTTATTTATGATTAAACGCATTATCTAGCACCTTTTAAGAAGTATAGTTTTGCAAAAGATATAACCCCAAAGCTTATTACAAAGAGAATAAGCGCTAGATAAAATAATGAACTCTCGCCAAGACCACTAGCTTCACCAAAGTTATTTGCCATTGCAACAGGGATAGAAATTGTTGGAGAATTTATTGCAGTTGGAAGTGCAAAAATCGAACCTATTAAAAATGCAACAGCCATAGTTTCACCAAGAGCACGACCAAGTGCTAATATAATAGAACCAATTATTCCAACTTTAGAATATGGAAAAATTATATCTTTTATAACTTCAAATTTTGTAGCACCCATTGCATATGCTGATTCTTTAAGTACATCCGGAGTTGTGTTCATGCTATCTCTTGTAATTGCAGCCATAAAAGGGAGAATCATAATACCCAAAACGAGCCCAGCTGTTAAAAGTGAAACTTGATAACCACCAACTAAATCAGCAACGATAGGGGCAAAATAATATAATCCCCACATACCAAATATAATACTAGGAATTGCAGCTAAAAGCTCAATGGCAACACTGATAGGAGCTGCTATATTTTTAGGTGCAATTTCTGCTAAGAAAACAGCAATCCCCATAGCTATTGGAAGCGCAAATATTAGTGCGATAAGTGTAGTTAAAAGTGTTCCAACTATTGGAACAAGAGCACCATAATCTGTAAATGTTTTTTTTATACTATCATCAAATAGCATATCATCTTCGTCTAAAATGGCATCATCTTCGTCCAAAATCATATCATCTTCATCGTCTGCTAGGAAATCATCCTCTAAACTAAAATCTTGGGCACTTTGGCTAGATTTATCAGTAGCATCTATGCTTACTTCCTTATTCCAATTTGGATTTGTAATAAATCCAATTCCAAATTCGTTTATGGCATCTTTTGAAGCTAAAAATAGAGTTATAAAGATACCAAGAAGAATGATAAATACAAGTGAAGCACTTGATAATGAAAGATTACGAAAGATTTTTTCCATATTTATTCCCCTTAAATTAGTTTGGAATTATATGAAAATTTGATTACATCTCGGTTACAAAATTATAAAAGCATGCCAAACAGGAGAGAATGGCAGCTCTTACCTGATTTACTTGATACCTTTAGCATCCCAGTAAGTTTCGATTTTTGTAATTAAACTTTTTGGCAATGGAACAAAACCTAAATCTTTTGCTATCTCTTGACCATCAGAGTAACACCAACGATAGAATTTAGTTACATCTTTGTTAGCTTGTGGCTTTTCAGAGGGAACAAGGATAAATGTAGCTGCTAATATTGGATATGAATCAGCACCACTTGGATCTGCTATGATTGCATAAAAATCTTTTTTAGGGTCAAGTTTAGCTTTTGAAGCAGCAATTTGAAATGATTTAAGTGTTGGTTTTATATAGTTACCAGCTTTGTTTTGAATAGCTGCCATTTTAATATCATTATTTTTAGCATCAGCATAGTCGATATATCCAACAGAATAAGTAGTTTGTTTAAGTAAGGCTGCTACACCAGAATTTGTTTTTCCACCAATATGTTGATCGCCTGGCCAGCTTAGAGATTTTTTAGCGCCATATGCTTTTCTCCACCCTTTACTTACTTTACTTAGAAAATATGTAAAGTTATAAGTAGTTCCACTTCCATCAGCACGGTGTACAAATGTTAGAGCTTTATGCGGTAGTTTAATATTTGGATTTGCTTCAGCTATAACTTTATCATCCCAAAATTTTACTTTACCAGCAGCAATGGCAACAATAGCTTTACGAGAAAGCTTTAAATCTTTTACCTCTGGGAGGTTGTATCCCATAGTGATAGCACCAACAACAGCAGGAAACTGGTAAAGACCAGCAGCTTTTAAAGCTCTAGGGCTTAATGGTTTATCGGTCCCAGCAAAATCAACAGCTCTTGCTTTTGCGTCTTTAATCCCTTTTGATGATCCTTTTTTAATATAATCTATTTTTATACCAGTCTCTTTATTATAAGCCTTAATCCATTTTTGATATACACTATATGGAAAAGAAGCTCCACTTCCTTTTATAATTTCACTCGCATATATAGTAGTAGCAGCTAATGTACTTACTAATGCTGTTATTAATATTTTTTTCATCTTGTTTCCTTGTTTACAAATTTTAAGATGTTGAAAGTATAAAGAATCTTGGTTTCAAGTTGGTTACAGTTAATTTATTTTTGTAATCAGGTTGTAATAATTATATTATATACTTACGCCATCAAAAAACAAGGGAAAAAAATATGAAAAAAATCATTCTATCAGGTTTAGTGGCTTTAGCTTTATCAACAACAGCAGTAGCTGGCGAAACAACTCCAGCGTTTGCCAAAGCTGACAAATTGAAATTTAGTGGTACTCATTATTTAGGTTACACAAATAAAAGTGTTGATGGTGGAGATACTACAGGTAGCTTTGAGATGCGTCGTAACTATGTACAAGTTAAAGCATACTTACTTCAAGACCCTAAAGATTATCTTCGTGTCACTTTAGATGCTACTTATGATGGTAGCGGTAAAGCATCTGTTTATGTAAAGTATGCTTATCTTTATTTAAATGATATTCTTCCTAGTACTGGTGTTGAAATAGGTATGGTTCACAGACCTTGGGTTGATTATGAATCGTATCAAGGATGGTACATGCGTTCAATAAGCAAAGTTTTTGCAGAAGCAAAAGAATCTTCAGCACTTACTGGCTCTGCTGACTTAGGTGTTAACTTCAAAACAAAAACTCCTTATTTTACATCTGAAGTTGGTGTATTCAATGGTGAGGGTTATAAAGGTGACAGTACAACTGAATCTATCGGAACCGGAATGTCTCTTGAGTGGAGAGCGACAGTAGCAGCACTTGGAAATGGCGAGAAAAAAAGAAAAGCTACTAAAGATACTTATTTAGATGCATCATTCTTTGGTCAGTACAATATGGATAATGCTGCTAATGGGTCAGATACAAATGGTGACGGGATTAAAGATACTGCTAATACATATGCTTTTTATGGTATTCATACAGTATATAATACTCCATTATTTTTAATCGCTGCTCAGTATATAACAGCTAAAAATGATTATGAGGGAACAAGCAAATATAATGGTGATGGTTATTCTGTAAATACTACATTTCGTTTTGGTGAGAAAAAACAATACTCTGTAATAGGTCGTTTTGATGTATGGACATCAGAAAAAGACTCAACAGGTGTTGAACAAACTACAAATAATGCAATTTACGGTGTAGCATGGAAGCAAAATAAAAATGTTAAATGGTTAGTATCTGGACAAAATTATGTAGCTAAAGATGATAGAAAATATGATGGTACAACTGCTTACGATTGGTCTTCTGTAATGGTAACTGCTGAGGTAAAATGGTAAAAACAAAAAATTTATATTCTCCTAGCAAAGCCTAATTACATAGGCTTTGCGCCTGTAACCTACATGCTATCATTAACAAATAACAAGATTAATACAATATAAACATCATTTTAGATAAAATATCAATAATTTTTAATAGACTTCTTGCAAAGCTTAGATCCTGAATCAAGTTCAGGATGACAAAAGCTCTAATGTTCAGGATGACAAAAGCTCTAGCGCTCCGTCATTCCAAACTTGATTTGGAATCTAGTTTATTTAGTTATGAAAGAAGTCTAATATATAAATTTATGGAGAGAAAATGGACGCAGCCAAGTATATTTGGATGAATGGAGAGTTTATAGCATGGGATGATGCTAAAATTCATGTTCTTTCACACACATTACATTATGGAAATGGTGTAATAGAGGGAACAAAAGCTTATAAAACAAAAAAAGGCTACGCTATTTTTCGCCTAAATGAGCATACACAAAGACTTAAAGAATCTGCTAAGATGACTTTGATTGATATCCCTTATAGTGTTGAGGAGATGAATCAAGCTCAAATAGAGCTAATAAGAAAAAATGAATTTACTGGCGATAATGTTTATCTTAGACCTTTTGCATTTTTAGGTTACGGAGTTATGGGAGTTTATCATAAAGATGCTCCAGTTGAAACCGTAATGAGCGCTTGGGAATGGGGTGCTTATCTTGGTGAAGAGGGTTTGCGCAAAGGGATTAAACTTAAAATTGCTTCAATGACAAGACCAGCTAATACTTCAAATATGGGCAAGGCAAAAGCTACTGCAAACTATTTGAACTCACAAATGGCAAAATATGAAGCAATTGACTGCGGTTATGATGAAGCACTTCTTTTAGATGACCAAGGTTATGTAGCAGAAGCTAGTGGAGCATGTTTTTTCATGATTAAAAATGGAGAGCTTATCACTCCCCCAAACGATAATTCTTTAGCATCTATTACTCAAAAAATGGTTATTGAGATGGCAGAAGATTTTGGCATAAAAGTTACACGAAGAAGAATTACAAGAGAGGAAGTATATGTAGCAGATGAAGCGTTTTTAACAGGAACAGCCGCGGAAATAACACCTGTAGCAATGGTTGATGCAAGAAATATTGGTTGTGGTTCGCGTGGTGAGATTACTGAAAAAATTCAGTCAACTTATTTTGATATAGTTTTTGGTCGTAACAAACAGTACGAGCATTACTTGACTTATATAGATTAGATTCTGAATCAAGTTCAGAATGACGATTTAGAGTTTTGTCATTTCGTGCTTGACACGGAATCTAATAAACAAAACAAAAGGAACATAAATAATGAAGGAAAATATAAAAATGGCATCAGATATGAACGATTATTTTAATAAAAAGAAATCCCAAGGCAGTGGTAATAACCGAGGTCCTAGTGGAGGTTCTGGCGGTGGCGGAGGTGGAGGTAAAGGCCCTCAATTTCCTAAAATAGACTTTGATATGAGTGGTAAAAAAGGTATAATTTATTTTATAATTGCTCTTATTATTTTACTTGCTCTTGCGAAACCTTTTACAATTATTCAAGAGGGTGAGCGTGGAATTTTAAGCACTAACGGTAAGTATCAAGACCAAGCATTACTTCCAGGTCTTCATTTTATAATCCCTGTTATTCAAAAAGTTTATGTAGTTGATACAAAAGTTCGTATTATTAACTATGCTTCTCGTATAGAAGCAACGAGTGGTTCACAATCTGGTATCAAAGCAAAACCAGCTATCACAGTTCTTGATAAGCGTGGACTTCCTGTAACGATTGAGCTTACTGTTCAGTATAGATTAAATTCTCAGTTTGCAGCACAAACAATCTCTAATTGGGGATTTTCTTGGGAAGATAAAATTATCAATCCTGTTGTTCGTGATGTTGTTCGTAATGTTGTTGGTAAGTATGATGCAGAATCACTTCCTCAACTTCGTAACAAGATTGCTACAGAGATTGATGAGGGTGTTAGAAAGAGTGTAACTGGACTTAAAAATTCTCCAGCAGATTTACAGTCAGTTCAACTTCGTGAGATTGGTTTACCATCAAAAGTTAGAGAGCAAATAGAAAGAGTTCAAGTTGCAAAACAAGAGGTTCAAAGAGCTGAACAAGAGGTTCAAAAAGCTAAACAAGATGCATTAAAGCGTGCTGCAGAAGCTGAAGGTATTGCTCAAAAGAAAAGAATTGAAGCACAAGGTATAGCTGATGCGGTAACAATAGAAGCAAAAGCAAATGCTCAAGCAAATAAAATTATTGCAGCATCTTTGACTACAAAACTTCTTAAGTTAGAGCAAATGAAAGTTCAAACTGAATTTAATAAAGCACTACAAACAAATAAAGATGCAAAAATATTCCTAACACCTGGTGGTTCAACTCCAAATATTTGGGTTGATATGAAAAATAATCATCAAACAAAAACTTCTATTAAGTAGTAAGTGAAAATATGCAAGATGCATTAAACAGAGTAGATTGGCAAAAGGTTGACCTTTTGCCAGTTATTGTTCAAGACAATACAAGTAACGAAGTTCTAATGATGGCTTATATGGATAAGCAAGCATTAGAGCTTTCACTTTGCACAAAAACAGCACACTATTTTTCACGAACAAAACAGCGTATTTGGAAAAAAGGTGAAAGTAGTGGACATATTCAAAAGATTCACTCTTTTAGTCTTGATTGTGATAATGATACTCTTTTGATAAAAGTAACTCAAGAGGGGGTAGCTTGTCATACGGGTCGAAAATCTTGTTTTTTTACAGAACTAGAATCTGGTAAAGTTAATTTAGAAGTTGAAGTAAATACGGAAGTTATGTATGGAGTTATAGATACGCTTTATCATACAATTTGTGAGCGTAAAAATGCAGATCCTAAGAGTTCATGGACAGCAAAACTATTTGCTAAAGGTGACAATACAATACTAAAAAAAGTAGTAGAAGAAGCTAGTGAATTTACATTTGCATATAAAGATGATGATGAATCAGAGATGATTTATGAGGCAGCTGACTTAACTTACCACATGCTAGTAGCACTTGCACACAAAAATATCTCCCCTGATAGAATAAAACAAGAGTTAGCTCGAAGATTTAACATGAGTGGAGTTGCTGAGAAAGATTCAAGACAAGGTACTCCGTGAAGGTGGGCAATTAAAAAATGAAAAATAAAATCTCTTCCCTTTTAGATGGTTTAATCACTTATGATTACATTCTTTTTGGAGGAATTTTACTTGTTTTTATTTTATTAATTGTTTTTGCCATACTGCTTAGAAAAAAGAAAAAAACATCTTTGTTTCTAGTAATTTTTTCATTTATTTTTTTAATAGCAGCTCCTTTTATGGGATATACAATTATGCATAAAAATCTATTTAAAAACCAAACTACTCTTGTTAGTCAAAAAAAACTTGAATTTACAAAAGCGATAGTAGTTTATGCAAAGTTAGCTAACATATCTGATAGAGATTTTGAATCATGTTTAATAACAGCTACAATATATAGAACAAGTTCTAATAAGCTAAAAGATTTTATTTATAAATTTAAGCCGCTTCAAAAAATGTCGATTATTGAAGAGGATATAGTGATAGCAAATGAGATTAATTTTAAGATTATAGTTTCTCCATTTACATATCCAAATGATTTTAACACCATAGTGGAGGCTAGTTGTAGATGAGCGCATTAAATTATTGGCATTTTATTGTACTTGGAATTATATTTTTAATTTTAATTTTTGGAATTTTTGGTGCACTAAAACAACCTGAAAAAAAATTACGGTTCCCTATGATATTTACAGTAGTTTTAATTACATCTTTGTTTGCTGCTTTTTCAATAGTAGTTGTTGATAAATACACAAAAGAGGCGAAACTATATAAATTTAAAAATAAACGACTTTTATCAATTGAAAAAATTGTATATACTGGTATTGTTAAAAATGAAGGAAAACACAACATAGGTGAAGTTACTTTTGAGATTAAAATAGTAAATAAAGGACTTGCAACAGGAAATGTAAAAGGTGGTTCATTTTATGCACCAACTGGATTTAAAGATTTTTTCAGCACCAAAAAAGGAGCGTCTAGACCTCAGTCAATTACAAAAGAGTTTATAGTAGCTACTAATTTAAAACCAGGGGAATCAAAATCTTTTAGAGTTCATTTTGATTACCCACCATATTTTTCAAATGTATCACAGTTTGCTAAAGTATATGCTCACTAAAATTTAAGGAGTTAGTTATGGAAAAAAAATTTACAAAACTTTATAGAGTTTGGCATTGGCTTTTAGCCTTTTCAGTGCTTGGACTTTTAATTACAGTAGCTCTTAGAAAAACTTTTCTTTCATGGCGAACAAATTCTGAAATTATTCAAACACAACTTAGTCAAAGCGGTATTGAGGTTACGCATGAGATAGCTAAAGCTACAGCAAAAGCAATCCGTTCGGGCATGTGGGAATGGCACTATATTTTTGCAGTTATACTAGTAATTGCAATTGTTATTAGAATCTATATGATGCTAACAAAAAAAGCAAAATTGCCTATAATTGTTTTTTTACAAGCAGAGTCTAGAGATAAGCTAAAATATGGTGTATATATGTTTTTATGCTTTTTTATACTTATGATGACAATTAGTGGGGTGATTTTATATTATCACGATTTGTTAAATCTAACAAAAGATACTGTTGGCTGGCTTAAAGACCTACATGAAGATATGATGTACGGAGTATTAATTTTTGTTGTTTTGCACTTGGCGGGTGTATTCAAACATGAGCTAAGCACCAAAGAGCCAATAGTATCAAAGATGATACATGGAGATTAAAGTTTTAGTATTTTAATCCTACTTTTTTAAGTGCTTTGTTTATATTTTTAAGTTGAATATTTTTATTTTTACACCAAGCAGGGGATAAAAGCGAATCGTCATCTATCCCTGCACTAACTCTTTGAACAGATACATTTTTTGGTTTCATCTCAATTGATTTTATCAATACATCAAGATAATTTTCTTCACTAATTGGTGTAAACTCATTACGCATAAACTCATTTGCTAAGGCTGTTTTTTTTACCACATATAATGGATGATATTTTACAGAATCAATACCCCATTCATAAGCTTGTTTAGAGGTCTCTAGCATCATCTCTTTGTTCTCATCAGGAAGACCAAATATAAGATGTCCGCAAACATTTAAGCCAGCTTTTTTTGACTTTAATATCCACTCTTTAACATTGTTGCTACTGTGACCGCGATTTATTTTTTGAAGTGTTTTATCATATATTGATTGTATCCCAAACTCTATCCAAATCTCTTTATCTTGATTTAGTTTTGCTAAATAATCAAGAGTTTCATCTGCGATAGAGTCCGAACGCGTTCCAATACTTAAGCCTACTACATTTTCAAATGATAGGGCTTTATCATATAGTGCTTTAAGTGTTTCAAATGGAGCATAAGTATTTGTATAAGATTGAAAATATACTAAAAATTTTTCAGCACCATATTGATTTGTTTGTTTTTTAGAGATTGCAATAAATTGAAGTTCAAGTTGGAGGAGTTGCTTCTCAAGATAAGGATTTTCTTTTGAGTCTAGATTTAGATGAAAACTTTTTAGTTCTTGAACTTCCCCAGTGCTTGCTGAAAAAGAATCATTTTCACAAAAAGTACAACCACCTTTAGCAACTGTACCATCTATATTTGGACAAGTGAAACCTGAAATGTTTATACCAACTTTGTAAACTTTGCAACCAAACTTATCTTTTAAATAGTTGCCAAAAGTAAAAATTTGTTTTACTGCTAATTTCATTAAATTATATAATTACCTGTAAAACAAGCTGTGCAATATTTATCTTCATTATTTGCATTTACACTTTTTAAAAGTGCAGCTTCATCAAGATAAGCTAAGGAATCGGCTTCAATATATTTGCATATTTCCTCATTTGACATATTTGCTGCAATTAAATTTTCTTTATCTGGAGTATCTACACCATAAAAACATGGGTCTGTTGTAGGGGGAGATGATACACGCATATGAACCTCTTTTGCACCTGCTTCTTTTAACATCCTTATAATTCGTCTTGAAGTTGTTCCACGAACAATAGAATCATCAATTACAATAACTTTTTTCCCTTTAATAATATCAACCATAGGGGAGAGTTTCATCTTAACTTTTAGATCACGCATCTCTTGAGTTGGTTCAATAAATGTACGACCAATATAATGGTTTCTCATAATACCCATCTCATAAGGGATACCACTCTCTTGAGAATATCCAATAGCTGATGGGACACCACCATCTGGAACAGGGATAACTAAATCTGCTTCTATAGGAGCAATATGAGCTAACTCTTTACCCATATTTTTTCTTGTTTGATATACTGATTGACCAAAAACTGACGAATCTGGACGAGCAAAATAAACATATTCAAAAATACAATGTTTAGGAGTTGGTTCAAATACTTTAATACTTTTAGGCTCTTTACCTTCTCTAAATACAAGAAGTTCACCTGGTTTAACATCACGAATAAATATAGCACCTACAAGGTCAAACGCACAAGTTTCACTAGCTACTATATAGCCACCATTTGGAAGTTTTCCAAGGCTAAGAGGACGAAAACCATGACGATCACGCATAGCAAACATTTTTGTTCTACTTAAAAAAACTAATGAAAAAGCACCCTCTATCCTTTGAACTGCGTCAATAATTCTATCAACAAGTTTTTTTTGTTCACTTTTAGCAATAAGATGAATAAGATTTTCAGTATCCATAAATGTTTGAAATATAGCACCATTTGCAATAAGTTTATTACGAACTTCTTCAGCATTTGTAAGGTTTCCATTGTGAACAATTGCCATCTCACCTAAATCATATCTTGCAAATACAGGTTGTGCATCAAGGATTGAATCATCACCAGCAGTAGAATAGCGTGTATGACCAATAGCTGAGGAACCACTAAGTGTATTTAGTTTATCTTCATCAAAAACACGCATAACCAAACCACGCTTTTTGATAGTTTGAAGTTTTTTGCCATTAGATGAGCTTATTCCAGCTGCTTCTTGACCACGATGTTGAAGTGAGTGAAGGGAAAAATAAGCGAGCCTAGAAGCTTCTTTGTGACCAAATATACCCACAACGGCACATTTTTCATTTATATTTTCAAGCAATATAATATCCTCTAAAATTATTAATGTAATTATACTAAAATTACTCTAATGATAGTTTAAAATTTTATATATTTATATTAGTCAAATGGAACATATTTTGCTTTTAAGCTTTAGTAATTAATAATAGGTGGTGATATGGAGATAGTTTTACGCAATAATTTAATCCTTATAACTACATGTTTTGATACTCTTAACTCCACTTGGATGAAAGAATTTTTAAATCATCATGCGAGAGGTATGCTTTTTTTACCCAAAGCGGTGCTAGTATTTAGAAATGAAAGTTTAAAAGATATTAGAGAAGAGTTTTTAAGTCAATTATCTCATCATCATGCTAAAACTCACGATTTTGATCATGAGTTTTTTTTACGCTCAATGCTTAAATACGGACTCCAGCCAATTAAAATAGAGCTAAACAAACTTGAAGAACCTGAAGTAATTAAGGTAAACCTATATGCCTACGATAGAGATACAGTTTTAATATCACTTAATCATCAAAACTCATGGGTTATTAATTATCTTCGCTCACAATTAGAGGTCTATGTTGAGCGTGGTACTGATGTAAGCTTAGTTATAGATGTAAGTGATTATAAAGCAAAAACTAGATTAGAGCGTGCATTAAATAAACGACATATTTTGCATTATCAAATTCAATATATTTATGATAACCATTTTATGAGTAAGTTGTATAGTAATTTTGCAAATTTTAGTTTTGGTGATTTATGTAAAGAAGAAGCCCAAGAGACAAATACTAAATTTTATACAGTGCTTGAGTGTCCAGTTGGTGCTTCTCAGGATAGACTTAAAAAGAGCTATAAAAAATTAGTAAAAGTATATCATCCAGATAAAATTATACATGAATGTCCAAATATGGTAACTCGCTATACCCAAAAATTTCAGCTACTTCAAGAGGCATACCAAGCATTAAGAATAGTCTCTTAAGCTTTACTTTTTTTCAATAATGCTTTAAAATCTTCAGAGCTGTATAAAGACAATTCTTTACCTTGGATTTTTTCTAATTCTTTAGAATAACCTCTTTTAGAAAAGAAAACTATTTTAGCTGGTTTAATTCCTAACTTTTCACACTTTTCATTGAGTTTATGTAGCTCTTTTTTGTTGATTTTGTGGTTAGTCCATTTACATTCTCCTACATATAATTGGTTGTCATCAGTTTGAGTTAGTATATCTATCTCTACATTCATATCCCAGTAACTTCCGCTATTTAAGATGCCAGCATCTCTTAGGTTATAGTTTAAAAGCAATTCTGAAAGTTCTTCAAAAACTAAAGAGGTAAATTGATTTTGTTTTTGGTTAAAGGAGTCAAAAAAATTGTTAAAGTTGCCCTCTTTAATCTCTTTGGAATGTGGGACAACAAAGTAAAACCAAAAACGAATAAATGGGTGGTTGAAAAGTACCTTATGGGAGATTCTATGACGGGCTAACTCTCTTTTTAGTTTTAAGCTAGGAAATGCTTTTTTAGCATTTATCTCACGAGACTCTTCTATCTCTATAATTCCACCTTTTTTTAAAAAATTTAAGGCAGCTCCTCCATTACCGTTGTTAAGCCCAGCCCTTTTAAAAGCAGAAAATATACGCCTGTCACCAACTGCTAAAGCTCTTAAAAGTCGTATGTTTACAGAATCGTTTGCTGTAATAATTTTGATTTTATCATTGATGTGTTCATAGTCATTTAGTATGTGTATATGTATGAGCTCTGATATGCTCATGGAGGTATCAACTTCGATTTTTAGTCCACCAAACACAGCAAAGTGTTCTATCAAACTTTCCATATCATCATGGTAGTTATCAAAATAAAATGAACGAAATTGTTCTAAAAGCATTTTCATATAATTATTGTATCACAATTATTTAATGAATATTTAGTGGGTGCTTATTGTGCCTTGTTGATGTTTATCTTTAGCATAATTGCTATCCCATTTTTGATAATTTTTAAATTCTGAATTTTGTTTTAAAGTATCATCTGTTTTTGAATTATTTGTATCATTTTTTACTTTGTATTGTTGTAATTTATCAGAATTATTGTTTTTAAAAACGGTATTTTGAGCATTAATAGTTATGGTGCCTAGTCCTAAAAATAGAACTATATTTAGTAATGTTTTCATAATTTTCATAGATATCCTTTAAGTAGCTAGTTAAATTTTAAGAGAGTTTAGCCATTATTATAGTAAAAATGTTTTTATAGTTTTAAAATATTTTAAATTAGTTATAAAATTTAAAGAAATAAACTCTCACAACTCACTACCCCATTTCAACATATCAAGACCATATTTTTCTCTTAATGTTTGAATTTCTTGAGTTAATTTTTCCATTTTTTCATCCTCTGCAAAGTTTATGAGAGATAACTCTTTTTTAGATTCCCTTGTAAAACTAGAACAGTTAATACCTATGCGGATAACTTGGAGCCTTTTTTGAGTGTCTGCTTCATTAAACAAAGTAATACAAAGTGAATTAAATTTTTTTTCAGTAAAACGCTCACTTAAAGAGATGCTTTTATAGCTTTTAATATTCATGTCATAGCCAATACTAAGGCTAAATACAGTTGGAATTACTTTTAATTTTAAAATAGCAAAGTTTAGATGTCTAGTTAGTATATGTACACGCCGTCTTAGCTCTACTCTATCAAACACAGGGTCAAATGTCCTAGCAATGCCGATGCTTTTTCTTCTACTTGTTGTTTTTATGGGAGCATCAGCTTCACCGTTTACTCGTCTGTAAAGCTCTTTTGCATAAGGTCCCCAACTCTCTAAAGTTCCCCTCCTATCTCTTAGCTCTCCAAGCGTATGGATTTGTGCAGAGCTTAATTTATTTGCCATACTTTTACCAATGCCTGCAAATTCTCTAACAGGTATTGAGTTTATAAACTCATTAAACTCATTTTCAAGTATGATTTTGCACCCATAAGGCTTTGCATAATTAGTAGCTAATTTAGCAATATATTTAGTTTTAGCACCACCAATAGATACTGGTAAACCAACTACATCTTTAATTTCATAGCGTAAGTTATCTATGAATTGTGGTAGCTCAGCATCATCTATCCAGCCACTTAAATCTCCATAAAACTCATCAATACTAGCTTGTTCAATAAGTGGAATTTTAGTTTGTAAAAACTCATGTAGTTCATGTGATAGTTTTTGATAAAGCGACATATTTGATGCTTTTATGATGAGATTTGGACAAAGTCCAAGAGCATCTTTTATGTTCATAGCAGTTTTTACACCATATGCTCTTGCTTCATAACTAGAGGTGGTAAGGATACCTCTAACCCTGCTTTTAGAGTCTTTAAAATTAGATAAATCATCATCTTTTTTTTCATAAGTTTTAAAAAATGTTGGAACAAAGCTTCCAGAATTTTCAAAACTTACAGATTGTTTTTTTGCATTTGCATCAAAGATTTTAGAGTTGTTACTGCTCCCACCAATAGCAACAGGCTTACCTTCCAACGATGGATCAACCAAACGAGCAGCACTAACAAAAAAGCAATCTATATCTATATGTATTTTAATTTTCAGTACCTCTTATAGGGGTTAATTACAGGTATTATAATATTTTTATACACTTCATATTAACTCAAAGTAATTTTCTTCTTTATAATTATAGAGAAAAATATTTATAAAAGTAAATTATATGGCATATTGTCATACTTTTATCTAGTGTTATTATCTAAATGTATATTCGATAGTTTATTAATAAGCCCAACCTGTTATAAATTTATGAAATATACTGGACATAAGTGTTTGACAAAGAAGTCCTGCTCCAAGGTCTTAAGAATTGTTCAGAGAGTTCAATTATTGTTTAGCTTTGTCTATATAATAACTATAGATGATATGATTTAGAATCATGTGTATATCTTCTACAATTCCGTATTGACCCTTATCCGTTTGAACATGAAAGTTTATATCTGATTTTTTCTTTAACTTTCCACCATCAAAACCTGTAATGCCTACGATTTTAGCATCTTGTTTTTTTGCATATTTTACAGCTTTTATTATGTTTTTTGAGTTACCACTACATGAAATTGCTATAAGTGTATCATCTTTACAAATTCTATCTTTTAGTTGCATATAAAATATGTTTTTATACCCAATATCATTCGCTAAGGCTGTGCATACTGGAGTGTTGTCACTTAAGCTTTCAACATCAAAATTTTTAATCCCTCTTCTTTTTAGTCCAGCACCTAAATCATTTACCATATGCGAAGCAGTAGCAGCACTTCCACCATTTCCTATGATATAAATTTTACCTTTTGTGTTGTCTAATAAATTTACAATTTTTGTTATTGATTTTGTATCAATATCTTTAAGAGAAGATACTAAACTTTTTATATATTTTTTCGTAAATTTTTTCATTTTAAATGCCTTATTAAGTATTAATGAGGTATCTTAACTTAATAAATTAAAATAAAGATTAAATACTAATGTATGAAGACACTTATTTTTTAAATGCCGAGGAAGCACTTAGAGTAGCTAGTTTGCAAAACAAAACTAATAATGGCTATGTCCTTCAGGTGTGTTACTATTCAGGTGAAAAAATAAAATCTGAGTATCAAAATTTAATCCACTTACCAATTGAAAACTTAGTCAATGATTTAGCTAAAGGGGAGTATAGAATCCCAACTAAAGTAGATTTTACAGGGCTAGATATATCAGCTAGTGTAAGACTAGAAATACTACAAAATTTTAATATCTCACTAGAGCAAGCAAGAGATTATAGAAATCAATATAATGCCTTTTATTCAAATGCTTTAAAAAATGCTAAATTAGATTTTAGTGAACCACTTCGGTTTTATCTTTTAGCTGCTTCTGGTACTCGCGTGATGCAGCATATTTCCAAAAATATTGCCAATTCATTACAAAGTCTTGGGCATGAAGTCCTTTTTGTTTTAGATATTGGTATAAATGATATGAAATCTCTTAAAAAGATGGCAGAGTTTAACCCACATGCGACAATAAATATAAACCATATAAATAACGCAATGTTAGGGGAGGATGTTTTTAATTTTATTTGGATTCAAGATTATTTTGCAATTGAGCAGTTTAAGCATATTGCGTTAAGAAAAAGAGATAAAGTTTTTCATTTAGTAAAGTCTCTTGCGGAGCATCTGCAAAATATAAACATTATTTCTCAGTACCAAGGTTTTTGTATTGATGGAAGTGTATATAAGCATAGAGATTCTATAGAGCGAAAAAACAAAATTGTTTTGATTGGCGGTAGTTATAAAATAAATTTTGATATAGTAAAAAATAAAAATAAAAATAAAATAGCAGAATCTTTAATGAGTAATTATATCTCTCCAACACATAAAACCGAAAGTGAGATAGCGAAATACTATAAGCATTTAAGAGATTTTTTTAATATAACGAGTGATGAGCTTGGAGAGATTGTTAAGTATGTACAAAGAGATAGATTTTTATTATATATTGCTAATTTAGATATAGCTTATGAGATAGAGATCTATGGATGGGGATGGGAGCAATACGACGAAATAAAAGACAACTATAAAGGTATATTAGCGTATGGAGAAGATATATCAAAAGTATATAATAGTGCTAAATATACATTAGTTTTAGGTGGATATGCATTACAGCAAAGAACACTTGAGTCAGCAGCAAGTGGATGTATTCCTCTCATCTATGACAGTAGGAATTATAATAAAGGAGATGAAAACGAAACTTGCTTTAAAGAGAGTTTAGTTTTTTTTACTAAACCTGATGAAATTACATCTCTTGTAGAAACAAAGCACAATCTTGATTTAAACTGTATAGTAAAAGCAAATAGCTATACTTCATTTGCTGAAAAAATGCTAAATATAATTAATGAAAATACTCTAGGGTAGGTTATGGTTGAGAATATACATATTGTTTTTATACCTCCAAGCGGACAATTTAAAAAGCAGGATTTTTCTCTACAAAGAATTGCTAAATGGCTTAATGAATATGATGAGATTAAAACTACTTTAGTGCATATAAAACCTATTTTTGAGTTAGATACAACTATGTTTGATAAAGTAATACAAAAGAATAATCAAGCAGAAATTATACCAACACTAAAAACTATTAAATATAATATGATTTTTCATCGAACTTGGATGACAAATTATGAATTTGCTGCAGAGTTAGTTAAAGAGTTTGATAGCGTTAGTGTAAATATAAAAGATTGGAATTTTGCTCCAAAAGATGTATATGAATTTTTGTATCCCAGCTTTAAAGATTATGAAGCGATAGGATACATATTTAAAAATTGTAATCACATACTCTCTCACTTCACAAAAAAACAAGCAAAATTATGGGCAAAAGAGTATGATACAAAAAGGGAAAAATTTATATTTTTCCCTGAATACTGCAATAAAAACTCTTTTAACAAAAAACCAGTACTAAAATACAAAAATATACACTTAGTATATGCTGGTGCTATCTCTCCAAGTACTAAACCAGAAGATTATTTTCCTGGAAAATCTCATATTAGAGCTATAAAATCACTTACAAAACAAGGTATAAACATAGATTTTGTTTTACCGCAACATATATATGATTTTACTATGAAATCAGTTGATGTGTTTAAAGACTTTATATATGAAAAAGAGATTAATAAAAAATTTAATATTATTAAAGGAAAATCTTTAGATTCATCAGTTTTAAATAAATACCATTTTGGTTTTTTCGAGCTAGAAGCATCAGGTCTTAATCATACGCTTTATAAATATGCTTTAACTAGTAAGTTTGCGTTTTATCTTGAAGCTGGTTTGCCAATGCTTATAAATGATAAATTTGTCTCTATGGCTAAAATAATTAAAGAGCATAAGTTAGGTATTGTTTTTAATAATAACGAACTTGAAAATATGAGTGCTGTATTAGATATTTCACAAACGGAATATGATAAATTTATACTAAATATACAAAAATACAGAAAAAAGTTTATATATAAAAAAAAGCATTTGAAAATGATTGGTCTCTTGGATAAAAAGGGTGTGGTAAATGAAAAAAACTAGCGTTTTATTAATAGCACCAACTTATGTAGATTCACCAAATACTATGTATTTTCCTATTGGTATGGCATATTTAGCTTCTTATATAGAATCTAAAGGTTATGAAGTAGATGGTTTAAATATGAGTAACTACGGTTTTAAAAATGGATTACAAGAATTAAATTTAAAATTGCAAACAAAAAAATATGACGTAATAGGCATAGGAGCTCTAACCGTTGCATTTGAGCAGATAGAAAAATTAATAATCTATTTAAGGGGCATAACTAATGCAAAAATTGTCATTGGTGGCGGTGTTACATCATGTGAAAGCGAATTAGTAATACAGGAATTAAAACCAGATTATATGGTAATAAGTGAGGGAGAGTTAATATTTGAGGAACTTTTATCTCATATAAGAAATCCAGATAAATTCAATTTGCCAAAAGGTGTTTGGTCATTAAAAAATGCAGAGATGATTTCAAATAATGAAAGTCATGCTATTTCTGATTTAGATTTATTGCCTTTTCCTAATTATGAACTAATGGGTATCTCAGAATTTATGGACTTACAAACTGGAAGTGGTTGGTCATATCATAAAACAGATATCTCAGTTGGTAAGTATATGCCAATATCAGCAAGTCGTTCTTGCCCATTTCAATGCACTTTTTGTCATCATGCAGGGATGGGTACATATAGAAAACACTCTGTTAAGTACGCAATAGATTTTATAAAAAAAATGACTACACAATATAGGGTAAAACATCTTTCAATTTATGATGAACTTTTTTCCATGGATAAAAAAAGGGTTATGGAATTTTGTAAAGAGCTAAAATCTTTAAACATAACTTTTATGTGTCAGTTAAGAGTTGATCAGGTTGATGCAGAGATGTTAATGGCAATGAAAGAAGCTGGTTGCATAGAGATTTCATATGGTATTGAGAGTGGAAGCGATATTGTAATTAAAAGTATGAATAAAAAAGTTCTTGTAAAGCAGATTGAAAATGCCGTAAGATTAACAAAAGAGGCAAAAATTGGAATTCAAGGCAATTTCTTATTTGGAGATCCTGCAGAGACAAAAGAAACCATAGAAGAATCAATTCGTTTTCAAGAAAAGAGTAAACTATTTTTTGCAGATTGGTCTATGGTTATTCCGTACCCTGGCACAGTGCTTCACCAGCAAGCATTAGACAAAAATATTATTAAAGATAGGGTACAATTTATTAAAGATGTATCAGATACTTCAAAGTATTTATGGAATAAACCAATCAATCTTACAAATTTTTCAGATGAAGAGTATTTAAGCAGATATTCTACGCTAAGAGAATTAAATGATACTAATCACAGAAAAGTTTTATCTAAAGTAATTGATGCAGTAGCGGTTGATGAAAAACACTCAAATATGAAGCTAGAATGTCCAAATTGTAAGCTGACAACTATATATGACAACTTACCTTTTCCAATAAATATAAAAAATAATTTATTTGAAGATAGAGAATCGTTTTATGGTTTTTTGGGAATAAATATGGTTTGTCCACAATGCAGATCTAAGCACCACCTCTTACCTAAAAGCATAGAGCATATTAAACCAAAATTTGAAGTTTTTGATTTAGCATTAAAAGAGTTTATCGATGTAAATAATGATGAAATAGTGATGATGCCAGCAATGGATAGATATGTTCAAGCAGTTAAAGAAGATACAAATCTTTTAGATATAAAACCCATAGCTGTACTAGATACAAGAGATTATAGAATTGGAAATGAATTTCTTGGACAAAAGATACAAAAGTTTAATGATACAAACATATCTAAATTTAAAGAAAAGAAATTTCTTATCTTACCATGGATAGAGTATGCTAAAGTATATTCTACATTGATAAAAAATAATATAAATGAAAATAATATTTTAAGCTGGAATAAATTTGTACAAAAATAATAAAATAAGAGTTTTACTCTACTTAGCTAGTAATTCACCATTTTATACAAATCTTTATCCATCTATAAAAAGAGGTTTCCAAGAGGCTGGATGTGTGGTGGAGGGTGGAGCAAATTTACTTACAGATGATGAATTAATACAAAAGATAGATAGCTTTAAGCCAGACTTTGTATTTGAGATGAATAGAGTAAAATCAGAAATAAAAAAATTTCCAAATGGAGTTATCCATATTTGTTGGTTAGTTGATTTTTGGGGTAGACTTCATGATGAACTAAAAGGTAGTGATATACTTTATGTGTGGGCTGATGAGTGGGTAAAGCATTTTCAAAAAATTGGGATGAAAGAAGTTTATTATCTACCTCCAGCTACCGATATGGCAATCTATAAACAATTGAAAGTAAAAAAAAATTATGATTTTACATTTTTAGGACATATTTCAAAAAATTGGACAGATGAAGAGTTATTTAGGGAAGTAGGACTTAAGGATAAAAAGATAGTTTATTTTAGAGATTTATTACCTTTTGCGCAAAAGTATGTAACGGCTAAAAATAATACTACAAGCTTTTTAGACTCTCTAATAGATGAAGATATAATTTTAAATAACTCAATTGATAAAACATTAATATACGATATTAGCAATAGAACTTATAGACAAATAAGACGAGAACTTTATATTGATATATTTACTAAAATAAGTGATAATATTGCTATATATGGCAGTGAAAATTGGAAACACTATGATAAATACAATTCACATTATAGAGGTTATATCTCTAAAGCAAATGAAATCAATAAAGCAATAAATGAATCAAATGTTTTACTTCATGATGGAAATTATCCACATTTTAGAACCTTTGATGCGATGGCTAGTGGTGTTGTAGTCGCTGCTGCACAAGCTCCAGATAACTTTAATAATCCATGGGAAAAATTAGGTTTTAAAGATGCACAAGATTATTTAAATGTCGATATATACTCAGATAAAATAAATAATGAGCTATTTAAAGATGAGAAGCTGTTAAAAAAAATATCTCAAAATGCAAGAGAAAAAGTTTTAAAAGAGCACCTATGGGTTCATCGAGCTCAAAGGGTACTTGAAGATGTATCAGACTTATTAAAAAGGGACAAGCGTGTCAAAAAATAATTATGACTCACATGTATTTTATGTAACATCTCAGGGTTATGCTGGGGACCATTGGTATAGTTGGTTTGCTAAAGCATTAAATACCCATCCAGAGATGTTTGTATATATTGCAAATGAGGGCTCAAGACCAAAGTATTTTCAAGAAAGAACTCGTTCAGAGAGACCAGATTTGCTAAAATTCACAAAATTTATCTCTGATGTTGGTAGGACTTATATAGCTACTGGAGATTGTTATTCATATCGTGCACACAAAATGCAACCACTAGTTGATGAGTATGGAGATGATGTAAGATGGATAAATCTGGTAAGACATCCATATGTTTGGTTATTTTTTTATACTAGATGGAGAGCGACAAATATGAGGATGGGTACTAATAAAACAAAACCACTGGATCATGAGTATAATATTGTAGAGCATGAGCTGTATATTGATTTAAAACCATACACAAAAGATGATGTTCATATTTGGGCATTTTACAGAGGATTGACCTTTTTAAACCATCATATGATGAAAGATTTATCTGTAGATACTAGACATATTAAATTAGAAGATATAGCTGACTCAAAAAAACTATTTAATGAAGTAGTTAGCTATTTAACTCACGATAGAGTAAAGTTTAATAAACCTACATTAGAGTTAGTATATTCATGGCTTCATGAACCTTTTAGGGGAGAAGAAAAAATCTTTGTAACAGCTCAGTCACAAAAAAACTCATATGAAAATTGGCAACTAGAAGCGATTGATAAAATAGTATCAAAAGATGCAAAAAACAGATTTATGGAGCTTGGTTATGAGTTATAATAACAATGAGCCTATAGTTTTAATATCAGGTTTTAAAGCTGGAACATGGTTAATGAGAAAGGTTCTCTTTAGTATAACAGGTATGGAATTTTTTGAACCAGAGATAATTGCTGGCGAGAAAAAATACTATAATCCTGCACAGTTACAGTTTGTTGATAATCATTTTTATAGTTGGCATCTTGTTCCAACTGATGAAGTTGTAGATAAACTCAATATTAACAATGCAAAAACTATATTTGTAGTTAGAAATATTTATGACTTGGTAATCTCAATATACTATCATTTTTATAATAATATAGATGCAGATATAGGCAGAGCCAACAATAAAGACAAATTTTTAAAACAATTTAGTTTCCAAGAGGGGCTATCTTTGATAATAACAGGTTTTGATGAAGATGGATTAAGATGGAGTGGTATGGCTGAGGTGTTAGAGCATTATAATGAAATATTTAAAGCTACAAAAAAGTGTGATAGTTTGGTAGTAAATTATGATGATTTAGTAAGTAATAAAAAAGTCATTATCAATAATATAGTCGATTTTTTAAATATATCAATCACTTCCCAAGAGATAGAAGATATAAGTAATTTAACAGACTTTACCTCTATGAAAAAAGAAGCGCAAAAAAATAATGTAGGAAGTTCACATTTTAGAGAGGGTAAGGCTGGTTTAAATAGAGAAAAATTATCTCAATTTCATAAAGTGCAATTAAAACAGATGATAAAACTTATCACTCCAGATATCTATGACAATGCTAAAAAAATAAAAAAAGGAAGCATAGTTGAGTTTTAATAAACTAACCCATAATGATAAAAATCTACTATGGCATAACTTTAATATATCAAAAAAACAAAGAGCAGAAATAAAAAAACAAAAACCATGCATAATTTGGTTTACAGGACTTAGCGGAAGTGGAAAATCTACCCTTGGAAATCTTTTAGAAAAAAGGCTTTATGAGTTAGGTTATCATACCTATTTATTGGATGGAGACAACGTTAGACATGGGCTTAGTTCTGATTTGGGATTTAACAAAAAATCAAGAGTGGAAAATATAAGACGAGTAGGTGAGGTAGCAAAACTTTTTGTAGATAGCGGTAGTATAGTATTAGCTGCTTTTATTTCACCTTTTTTAGAGGATAGACAAATTGTTAGAGATTTAGTAGAAAAAGATGAGTTTATCGAAATATATGTTAATGTATCCCTTGAAGTTTGTGAAAAAAGAGACCCAAAAGGGCTTTATAAAAAAGCAAGAGCTGGTGAAATAGATGATTTTACAGGGATAAGTTCCCCATATGAAAAACCAATAAAGCCTGATATTAATATACGAAATGATAAAATTGATATAAATAAAAATATAGATAAAATAATTCTATATTTAAAAGAAAGAGGCTATTTAGATGCTTGATAAGATTGATATACAAGATATTAAAAAAATCGCTTTAAAAGCTGGTGATGAGATTATGAAAATTTATAAAAGTGATTTTAAAGTAGAATATAAAGAAGATAACTCACCATTAACACAAGCTGATATAAAAGCAAATGAAATAATTTGCAGTAGTTTAAAAAAACTTTATCCTCATATACCTATGCTCTCAGAAGAAAACAAAGAAGTAAAATATGAACAAAGAAAAGATTGGGAATATTATTGGTGTATTGATCCAATAGATGGAACAAAAGAATTTGTAAATAAAAATGGAGAATTTACTGTTAATATCGCACTTATATATAAAAGCAAACCTGTTTTAGGTGTAGTATATGCCCCTGTCTTAAACGATATATACTACTCTAAACAAGATTATGGGGCATTTAAAAATGGTATAAAATTACCTATAAAAAGAGATGATGGTATCTATATAATAGTTGCTAGTAAATCTCATTTATCAGATGAAACTAAACAGTTTATAGATAACATAAAAACTATAAAAGAAAAAAAAATAATCCCAATGGGAAGTTCTTTGAAAATTTGTTTAGTTGCAGAGGGTAAAGCTGATATATATCCGAGGTTTGCTCCAACAATGGAATGGGATACAGCTGCAGCACACGCAATCATACTTGAGAGTGATGCAAATATTATAGATATGAAAAATAATGAAAACTTACTTTACAACAAAGAAAACTTGCTCAACAATAGCTTTATAGTTAGCAGAAGGAAATTTTGTGAGTGATAAATATGCAATAGATAGTCACAAACTAAGCTACCATCCACAAAGAGTTGCTCAATGGATAGAAGCTAAAAATGATTGGAGTAAACTTAAAAAAATATATCCCCTTTATGTAGAAATATCACCATATGGTGGCTGTAATCATAGATGTACTTTTTGTGCTTTAGACTATATGGGTTATGA
>JAKISX010000040.1 GCA_021648405.1 Sulfurimonas sp.
TGCTAGATGGATTTGAGCGTGAGTGGCCAGATGATGTAGAATGTACGCAAAGTGTTGTGCAGAGCCTAAAATCAAAAAAATTATGGGATTTAGATGATGATATTTACAAAAAGTATCAATTATAAACCTTTATTTCATCTTTAAATAAGTTAACATTTGTTATGCTTTAATAAATTATAATAAGGTTTAAAATGATACTAATTACCAAAAAACAAAATAGGGGGAGGGGTAATTCTAAAAGTTATCTTAAACTAACTCTTCTTTTTCTTTTTACAATACTATTTTTCACTGGTTGTAGCGATAGAGATAATAATGACAAGTCTACAGAGCCCGCAGTAACCACACATACTGGCTATTTAGTTGATAATCTTGTGGGTGGAGTTTCTTATTCAACAGATTCTTTTTCAGGTCTTACTGATAGTAACGGTACTTTTTCTTATACTAGTGATGATACAAACATAATTTTTTACATTGGTGACTTACAAATCAGTGATTTTAACTTATCAAATATGAATAGTGATGGTTTTGTTTTACCATCAGATATGGTTGGAGTAGACAGAAACAATACTAGAAATACTACAGGAATTAGAATACTTCAAGTTTTACAATCTTTAGATGATGATGGCAATCCAGATAACGGCATAATTATTACACAAGAGATAAGGGATGCTTTAACTACAGCTGTAGATTTATTTGATCCAAATGTCCCATTGGTTGATATACAAACAATATTAGCCTCCCTTGGAAAAACACTAGTTAGTGAAGAAGAAGTAGTAGAGCATTATGAAAAAATATTAAGAGATAACTTTGGTATAAATGTAGATACAATCTCTCCACTATTTACATCATCAGCTAGTGTATCTGTAGATGAAAATCAAACATCAGCTTTGACTTTAATAGCGACAGATAGCTCTACTATAACTTACTCTATAAGTACTGCTGACTCAGATAGTTTTGACATAAACTCCTCAAGTGGAGTAGTAAGTTTTAAAGTGCTACCAGATTATGAAACTAAAACATCTTATACTTTCATAGCTACTGCTACAGATGAAGCAGGAAATAAAGCTACTCAAAGTATAGCTATAGCCATACTTGATGTTAATGAGTATATTGGATATGCACCAGTTATAACATCATCAGCGTCAGTTAGTGTAAATGAAAACCAGACATCAGCTCTAAGTATAACCGCTACAGATGCAAATGGCGAGACTATAACTTATTCCATAAGTGGAGGGGACTGGGCAAGTTTTAACATAGATGCTTCAACTGGTGTAGTTACTTTTAAAGTAGCACCAGATTATGAGACTAAAACATCTTATACTTTCATAGCTACTGCTACAGATGAAGCAGGAAATAAAGCTACTCAAAGTATAGCTATAACCATACTTGATGTTAATGAGTATATTGGATATGCACCAGTTATAACATCATCAGCGTCAGTTAGTGTAACTGAAAACCAGACATCAGCTCTAAGTATAACCGCTACAGATGCAAATGGCGAGACTATAACTTACTCCATAAGCACTGCTGACTCAGATAGTTTTGACATAAATTCTTTAACTGGAGTAGTGAGTTTTAAAGTAGCACCAGATTATGAGACTAAAACATCTTACACTTTCATAGCTACTGCTACAGATACTACTACAAGAAGTGATACTCAAAGTGTAACTATAAATATAAATAACATTGTAGAAGTACTAGCTTTAGCTGCTTTTATAGGCTCTGTAGATGAAAACGCAACCATAGGCACAGAGGTTGGAAACATAACCATCACAGATGCAGGCGATACAGCTATAACATCTTTCACACTAAGTGATACTACAAACTTTGAAGTAAACGCAAGTGGATATATAAAAACTAAAACTTTACTTGATTATGAAACTACTACATCTTATGCACTAACAGCTTATGCAACAAATGGTGCTGGAAATAGTGCAAGTGTAAACATAACTATAAACATCAACGATATAGGAGAATTTTACATAAAATCAGCAGTTTATGATAACAATGCAACAGTAACTCCAACAGATGATAAACTATACATCTACTTTGACCAAGCTATAAACCCAACTTCAATAGCAGCAGATATGAGTACAAACTACACACTAGAGGGAATAGGTGCAATTGGTACAGCATCGATAAGCGCCTACGATAATGCAAGATTTCATCAGCACATCATCACACTAAACAATGATGGTTCAGCCTCTACAGCTCTTGTAGCTAAGGATACTAACATATCTATAGCTACAGATGTACTTCAAGACACCTCTGGAAATTACACCATATATGATGCTAACAAAAGCACAGTTGAGAAGTTTAGAGTAGTGCTAAAAACAGGACAGACAACTTCATACCCAAATGCAAATGCAAGTGACCGTGATGATGGTTACTACCAAAGTGGAAAAACTAGAAGTTACACAGACAACGGAGATACAGTTACAGACAACGCAACAGGGCTTATCTGGCAACAAGAAGATGATAATACACTAAGAAACTGGACAGATGCAGGAACTTACTGTGGGGCTATCACTTTAGATGCTAACTCTGACTTTAGGCTTCCAACACGTTCAGAGCTAGCATCTTTAAGTGATTACGGAACAAACAACCCTGCTATAGACCCAATATTTCAAAATACCATCTCTGACTTTTATTGGAGTTCTACCACCCATGTGGCTAATATATCTTATGCATGGGGCGTCTACTTTTACGATGGCTATCAGTACTCCGATACTAAGACAAACGACTTTTATGTTAGGTGTGTTAGGGCAGGACAATAACCTGCTAATGCAGGTACTTTGATACTTTGGAACTTAGGTTATGAAAAATATGCTCTTTCTTATAGGTAGAGCCAACAGAGAAAAAGGCACACTAAGAGTTAAGAATTTAAAAGAGCACTTATACCATCTCTAACAATTATGTTAGATATAAAGGGCTTTTTTTACAATCTGGATAAAAACATATTATTTAAAAAGATATACTTTATATTTAAAGGTGATAAAAGTAAGTTAGAACTTCTGCCAAAACATAAAGGTCTTCGCATAAGAAACTACATGCTAACAAGAAGGAGAGTAGTAAACAACTATAAGAGGAAAAAGGCAAAATGAGCCTTGAAGAGATAATTTTTTTTTATCACACCAAGCCTCATTCACAGGGCATACAAAACATGCAAATAGTTATAATTCACATCAAAAAATAGGAGTAATAAATGAAAGTAATCCTTTTAATTATGATAGGACTTAGCATGTTAAATGCTGAGTATCTAAGAGACAACACAAAAGAAGTAGTGCTAGACACAACAACAAACCTGATGTGGCAGGATAATACTACACCAGCTACTACTATGACATGGGCTAACGCGATAACATACTGTGAAGGACTGACCCTTGGAACATACCCAGACTGGAGACTTCCAAATTTAGTAGAGCTAGCTTCATTGGTGGATGATACAAGAGAAAATCCAGCTATGAGCACTGTTTTTCAAAATACCATCTCTCAAGGTTATTGGAGTTCTACCACCTCTGTGGCTAGTATATCGGATGCATGGTACATCGGCTTTGACGATGGCCATCAGTTCAACTACCTTAAGACTTATAACTATTATGTTAGGTGTGCTAGGGCAGGACAGTAACCTGAGGATGCAGGTACTTTGATGATTTGACTTTTATATCGTCATTCCATGCTTAACACGGAATCTAGTTTTTTATGTTATGATTTTATATTAGGAATAAATAATGAAAACAAAATTTTTAAAACTATGTACAGCTATCGCACTCATTATGAGCTTAGGCTCTATTAGTTTAAAGGCACAGCCCCTTAAACCATCAAAACCATTTTTGATACAGGGTAAGTTACCACACCTTGTAAGTACGGTAAAAATTCTATGGGATGATGATGACTTAGCCCTTAGTGATGAGCAAAAAGAAAAATTAACTATTGTTAAGAAAAATACTAAAAAACAAGTAAAAAATCTTGCAAAAGAGATAAATAAACTTCAAAGCTATATTGTTAAAGCTACTCTTGATGGGATGCAACCAAAAAATCTAAAAGATGATATGTATAAATTAGCAAAACTTAGAGCAGATGCAAGTATGGTTCACTTAGAATGTATCTATAATACAAGAGAGATTCTCTCTCCAGAGCAACTAAAGATTATTGAGTAGTATATTAACTCTATATTAGGTAGTATTTGGATAGAATGCTACATGATAAAAATATTAATGATTGAAGACGACTTGGAATTAGCGGAGATTTTAACAGAGTTTCTCGTTCCGTCCTCTCCTGAGGTGTGACGTGCTATTTTGCTAAAATCTGAAACATAAATAATTTTTTTTAAGTTTATGTTATAATTGTAAAATTCCATAATAAGGTTTACTTTGCCAGTCATTTCGTATTTTTTTGGTATCACAATTCGGATGTATCATGATGATCATCCGCCTGCACATATACATGTATAGTATCAAGGGTATGTAGCTCTGATAAATATTGATACAGGAAAAATAGAAAAAGGCAACCTTCCAAATAAAGCTTTTAAAATTGTAAATGAATGGATTGAGACTCATAAAGAAGAGTTAAAAAAAGATTGGGAATTGGCAAAAAACTTTGAGCCATTGGAAAAAATACAAGGAGCTGATAATGATTAGTTTAATTGAAGTAATTTATGTAGATAAATATAAACTAGAGTTACATTTTTCTAACAATAGCCATGGTATAATTGACTTTTCATATTTGTTAGATAAGGATACATCTTTAACAAATCAACTTAAAGATATTGAGTATTTTAAAAATAATTTTATAGATTTTGGAGCATTATGTTGGAAAAATGGACTTGAATTTAGTGCAGAATCCTTGCATGAAAAATTAGCTCATTTAAATCGATTAGTAAAAAGTAATGATGTAGCATAGAAAAATCAATTAAAGATATTAACTCTATATTAGGTAGTATTTGATAGAATGCTACATGATAAAAATATTAATGATTGAAGACGACTTGGAATTAGCGGAGATTTTAACAGAGTTTCTTGAGCAGTTTGAGTTTGAGGTTATCACTGAAGATGACCCTTTTAAAGCGGTAAGTATATTAAAATTAGAACCATTTGATTTAGTTATTTTAGATTTAACACTTCCTGGTATGGATGGCTTAGAGGTGTGTGAAGCGATTCGTGAGCGTCAAGATATTCCTATCATTATCTCTTCAGCAAGAAGTGATGTGACAGACAAAGTAAAAGCTCTTGAACTTGGTGCTGATGATTATATGCCAAAACCATATGACCCTCGTGAACTTGAAGCTAGAATACAATCTGTTCTTCGTAGATATGCTGCAAAAGTTGAAGCAAAAGAAGAGTCAAAAAGTGATTTTAAATGTGATAAATCAGCTATGAGTATTACTTATAAAAATCGTAATATTGAGCTTACAAATGCAGAATTTGGAATACTTTCATATATGATACAAAAACAAGGTTTAGTAGTGTCTCGTGAGGATTTAATCCATAATGTAAATGCGATAAATGAAGATTCATCAAATAAAAGTATAGATGTTATGGTTGGTCGAATTAGAAATAAACTAGGTGACAAAACTTTAATAGAATCTGTTCGCGGCGTTGGGTATAAACTACTAAAATAATGCAAAGACATGCTGTTTTAATTACTGTTTTATTTGCTTTAGTTGTATCTTTGATAAGCATTAGCATAGTGTTTTGGGAGTTTTATAAACTAAACAAAGAGCAATACATAAATCATATATTTGCAAAACATGCAATTGTTACACAAATATTTAAGCAACATCAGCCTCAGCATCAAAATACTTCTACGGTTATGCTTGAGGCCAATCTTGCAGTGTATAAATTTACTATTGTAGATAAGTTGAAAATTCAAGAGATATATAAAAATGGAAAACTTTTAAAACAAAAAGGTTCTAAAAGTGTAGATAATCAGCTCATGATGACCCCAAAAGGTTTTTACACTAAGCAAGTTGTAACAAACCTTCATATTAGCATGTATGAATATAAAAAAAGAATTTATTTTTATATTCATACACCAAATGGTTCGGCATTAATACAAGATGATGAATCAATCCCATATAAATATTTTAGTGTTTTATATACCTATGCTACAGTTTTATTAATTCTTAGTATATCATTTGTACTAATTTTAAAAAAACTTCAACCGTTAATTAGACTCAGAAGAAAAATCGCTGTATATGGTAATGGAAATATGAATATAAGTTTTAAAATGAATGGAGAGGATGAGATAGCGTCAATTGCGAATGAACTAGAGGCTACAAAAATTAAAATTAATGATCTTTTAGAGTCTCGCACACTTTTTTTACGAAATATTATGCATGAGTTAAAAACACCAATTACAAAAGGTACTATCGCTACTCAGATGTTAAAAACAGATAAACAAAGGGACAGATTTGGTTCTATATTTGGAAGATTAGAATCATTAGTTAATGAATTTGCTCTTATTGAAGAGGTTACAAGTCTAAGCGATAAAACTGATTTTAAAGAGTACAGAATTGTAGATATCATTGATGGGGCAATTGATATGGCAATGTTAGATGATGGCAAAGTAGAGGTTATGGTCGATTCTAATATAAAAATAAATGCAAATTATAGATTATACACAACTGCTATAAAAAATATGATAGATAACGGTATTAAATATTCTCCAGATGCAAAGGTTAGTATAAAAATGATTAATGATGAACTCTCTTTTGAAAGTAAGGGAGAGTGTCTTAAATATCCACTAGAATTTTATATTGAGCCATTTACAAAGGAAAATCCATCTAAAAATAGTTTTGGTTTAGGTCTTTATTTGGTTGATTCAATTTTAAAAGTACATAAGAAAGTTTTGGCTCATGAGTATGATAATGGCATCAACCGCTTTATTTTTGCATAAGAAGAAAACTGTACACTAGCGTTAATGAAAAAATTAATAAGTTTAACAATACAAATAAAATTCGCATTGTTTATATTGTTTACATTGTCATTTTTTGCTTTTGGATGGATTTCACATTCTGGATATAAGTCAATATATAAAATACTGTTCCCAACAACTTTAGATATTATAAAAAAAGATAAAGTTTTAAATGTGGTACTACTTAATGCACCAAGCACATACTATATTGGTGTAAATGGTCCCCAAGGTTTTGAACATGACTTATTAAAAGCTTATTCTACTCATCTTGGAGTTGAGCTCAATATTACACCTGCAAATACAATAAAAGAAGCAATAGAGCTATCAAAAAAATCAAATGTACATATAACATCAGCATCTTTAGCAAAGACTCCAAAGCGAATGAAAAGTTTTAATTTTGGTCCATCTTATTTTGAGGTCAGGGAGCAAGTTATTTGTTATCGTGGAATGATAGGGAGTGGTAAATTTCCAAGAAATATTGAAGATTTAAGTGGTTTAAAAATAACTATTGGTGAAGATACTAGCTATAGCGAAACTATAAAATCTTTGCAAAAAGATGGCTTTGATATAAATGTAACTTTTTCATCTGAGTACTCAACTGAAGAACTTTTAGAGCAAGTAGCACACAATATTATAGACTGCACAATAGCTGATTCAAATATATACTCTTTAAATCTTAGGTATTTTACAGATATTGCACTAGCTTTTACAATAAGTGGACGAGAGCAACTAGCATGGGTATTAAAAGAAGATTCTGATGCATTAGAAGCAGATATGTATGCTTGGATGAATAGTTATAATCAATCAGGTCAGATGGCAGCTTTAAAAGACCACTATTATTCGTATATTTTATTTTTTGATTATTATGATACAAAAATGTTTAATAAACGGATAAAATCAAGACTACCAAAATATGAAAAATTTTTTAAAAAGGCTGAAGAAAAATATAATATTCCGTGGCATGTTTTGGCTGCTCAATCTTATCAAGAATCGCATTGGAATCCAAGAGCTAAAAGTTTTACAGGGGTGCGTGGTCTAATGATGCTTACTCTTCGAACAGCAAAGCAATTAGGTGTAAAAAATAGACTTGATCCAGAGCAAAGTATAATGGGTGGTGCTAAACACCTAAAGCAGATGATGAAAAATGTTCCAAAAGATGTAAAGGGTGAAAATCGTTTTAAATTTGCTTTAGCTGCATATAATGTAGGGATGGGGCATGTTAGAGATGCACGAATTTTAGCAAAAAGGATTGGATTAAATCAAAATATTTGGAATGATTTAAAAATTGTCTTACCCTTGTTGTCTCAAAAAAGATATTACAGAACTTTAAGATATGGATATGCTAGAGGAAGTGAGCCTGTAAAATATGTAACATCTATATATGATTATGGAGATATTTTGCATAAGAACTCAAATGCTAAAGCAAAATAAACCCACTTTTGCTTCTATCTATACCTTTGCAATTTTTCTTTAGAGTATATGTCTGTTTTAGAAGATATATTTGAGTCAGATTTGCTTTTTTTAATTAGTTTTGTAGTGTTCATATCTTTGGGTATCACTATGCCGTGCTTTTTAACATGTTTTTTTACAGCTTCGTCATCCATTTTTACATAAGTTTCATAATCTACAACACATCCACCATATTTTTTAATATATTCTTGAGCATTTCCTTTGTGTCTAAAAGCAAAGGTATCCATCATTAAGCCATATTTATAAGCCCCTATGACAAAAAACGCTTTTTTAGAATCGAATAAACTAAGACTTTTTACACCAACTACATATTTTGGTATCTCTCTAACATATTGTTTTTGTTGTGCAAATATAGAGATGCACAATAAAGTTATAATTAGTATTATTTTCATATTGAACCTATGTTGTTAATTAAAAAGTGGATTATAAACTATTTTCATGTTTACCAAGATATTCTGCAACACCATCAGTTGTAGCTTTCATACCCTCATCACCTTTTTGCCAACCAGCAGGACAAACTTCACCATGCTCATCAGTAAACTGCATAGTATCTACCATTCTTAACATCTCATCAATGTTACGACCAAGTGGTAAATCATTGATAACTGCATGGCGAACAATACCTTTAGCATCGATTAAGAATGAGCCACGAAGTGCTACTGCTTCACCAAAAAGTACATCATAATCTTTACTTATTTGTTTTGTAAGGTCAGCTACTAGTGGGTAACCAACTCTTCCAATACCACCTTGGTTGATTGGAGTTTCTCTCCACGCAAAGTGAGAAAATTGACTATCCACAGAACAACCAATAACATTTACACCACGATTTTTGAACTCTTTGAGCCTATGATCAAAAGCTATAAGCTCTGAGGGACAAACAAAAGTAAAATCCAATGGATAGAAAAAAAGAACAGTACCTTTTTCCCCAAAATTTTCGCTTAATTTGAAATCTTCGACGATTGAACCGTCACCTAAAACTGTTGTTGCTGTAAAGTCTGGAGCAGGATTTGTTACTAACATAATATATTCCTTAATTTTTATTTTTGTAATTCTAACTAAATATAATTAATGTATATCAAATGCTTATAGATGTAGTTTTTAATTAAAGATATTATTAAGAGTAAACTGCAATTACATTATTTACAACCAATATAAAATTATAATTTAATAAAAGTGTAACAAATTATTAATATTTTCACTCTATAAAAGATATTTTAGCTATCTTTAAAATTCTTGTGATAAACTTGCTTTGAAATTATTTTAATGGAGAAATATTATGGCAGTATATATTAATGATACATGTATCAACTGTGGCGCTTGTATAGATGAGTGTCCCGTAGAAGCAATTGTAGATGAGGATGATAATCCAACTGGTGAAGAAATTTATTATGTCTATCCTGATAAATGTGTAGAATGTGTTGATCATCATGATGAACCAGCTTGTGCTACATCATGTCCTACTGAGGGTTGTATTGTTTGGGATGCTGTTGGTGAGAGTCCATCACATCGCGATAATATTACTGATGAGCAACGCGCTAACCAAGAACCAATAGTAGAATAGTTTACAATTCTTTTTTTCACTCTTTTGAGTGAAAAATCTTTCAATTTAATCTAAAACAAGCAAAAAATTCGATATAATTCCATTCTATTTTTAAAATTAATTAGGAGTTTTTATGGAAAAAACATTATCAATCATTAAACCAGATGCTGTAGCTAAGGGAGTTGTTGGTAAAATATTAGATCGTTTTGAGAGCAATGGACTTAAAATTGCAGCAACTAAAAAGATTCAATTATGTCGCGGGGATGCTGAAGCATTTTATGAAGTTCATGCTGAGAGACCTTTTTTCAACGACCTTGTAGATTTTATGATTTCTGGACCAGTTGTGGTAACTGTTCTTGAGGGAGAAGGCGCTATGGCTAAAAATCGTGATTTAATGGGTGCTACAAATCCTAAAGAAGCTGAAGCAGGTACAATTCGTGCTGATTTTGCTGAAAACATTGATGCAAATGCAGTCCATGGTAGTGATTCTGTTGAAAATGCAGCTATTGAAATTGCATTTTTCTTTTCTGAAAGAGAAATCTCTTAGTTAATATTTTATGAAAATAAATTTAATTAAGGTTACTCAAACTCAGTTAGATTTTGATGAAAAATCTGATAAAATAACTTTTAAAGGTTATTTGCAGTATGCTAGTAATAAATTAATTCTACTCAAAGCAAAGTTGAGTGGAAAGATTAATACTGACTGTAATATATGTGCTAATGAGTTTGAATTAGATGTAGATGAAGAGATAGAGTTTTATCTTTATAATGGAATCTACAAGAGAAAAGATGAAGTGCTATTGGATATTGTAGAGTGTTTTGATTCTACAGTAGATTTACAAGAAGTTTTATACTCAGAAATTGAGCTTATCAAAAGTGATTACAGCACTTGCAAAAATTGTAATGAATAACGCTAATCTTATGCGTAAGTGGCGGAATTAAGGTATTCTTAAGGCTATACTTACGATACTATGAATAGAAAAAATTAAAGGAAAAAATTATGGCAGTACCTAAAAGAAGGGTCTCTCATTCTCGCGGAGCGAAAAGAAGAACTCACTATAAGATTACTTTAGCTAAACCAGTTAAGGACAAAGATGGGACATATAAACTTCCACATCATATTAATCCAACTACTGGTGAGTATAAATAATAAATGGTGAGAATTGCTATTGATGCAATGGGTGGGGACTTTGGTCCTGAGCCAATTATTAAAGGTTGCATTCAAGCATTCAAGCAAAAAAAATTCATACCTATCCTCGTAGGAAAAAAAGATGAAATTTTATCTCTATTACCAAAACGTTATAGAGATAAAATTTCTATAGTTCAAGCAGATGATATAATCTCTATGGGTGATGCTGCAACTGATGCGATAAAGAGAAAAGAAAGCTCGATTTATAAAGCAATAGATTTAGTTAAAATGGGAGAAGCTGATGGTATTGTTTCAGCTGGGCATAGTGGGGCTACAATGACTCTTGCTACTCTTAGACTTGGTCGTTTAAAGGGTGTTGTCCGTCCAGCCCTTGCCGCAGTTATGCCTACAAAATCAAAAAACCGTTCAATTTTGCTTGATGTTGGTGCAAATGTAGATTCTAAAGCAGAGCATATAGTTCAATTTGCAATTATGGGTGGTTGTTACGCTGAAGATATGTTCGGCATAGATACACCAAGTATTGGTTTACTTGCTAATGGTGAAGAAAAATCAAAAGGTAATGAAGTTACTAAAGAAGCGTTTAAATTATTAGACGACTACAAAGGTTTTGTAGGTAATGTTGAGGGTGGAGATATCTTTAATGCATCATGTGATGTAATAGCGTGTGATGGTTTTGTTGGTAATCTTGTACTTAAAGCTAGTGAGGGTGTGGCAGCTACTATATCAGGACTAATAAAAGAATATATTAGGAAGTCTCCAGTTGCAATTACTGGTGCACTTTTAATGAGAAAAGTTTTTAAGCTTCTTAAAAAACAGATGGACTATGAAGAAGTAGGCGGAGCTCCATTGCTTGGCATAAAAGGCTGTGCAATTGTAAGCCACGGTAAGTCTGGTCCAAAAGCAATAAAAAATGCAATATTTCAGGCTATTAATTACACTGAAACAGGTGTTAATAAACATATTGTACACCGCATAGCTGAGCTTAAAGCAAAAGAAGAAAAAATTTAATGACTTATGCTGCATTTCGCTCTATTGGTGCTTATGTTCCAGAGAAAATTTTATCAAATGAAGATCTTTCAAAAATGGTTGATACTTCTGATGAATGGATAACAAAAAGAACTGGTATAAAAGAGCGTCGCATTGCAGCTAAAAATGAACATACAAGCGATTTAGGTATGAAAGCTGCGGAGTTAGCAATAAAGCGAAGCGGATTAGATAAAGATGAAATTGATATGGTTGTGTGTGCAACAATCTCTCCTGATTATTTTTGTATGCCATCAACAGCAGCAATAATAAGCACAAAACTTGGATTAAAAAATATAACTGCTTTTGATATTTCAGCTGCTTGTACAGGTTTTATTTACATACTTTCAATTGCAAAAGCATTTATAGAATCTGGAATGAAAAAAAATATTTTGATTATCGGTGCTGAAAAATTATCTTCAATTACTGATTATAGCGATCGTAGCACATGCATTTTATTTGGAGATGGTGCTGGAGCTGCTATAATATCTGCAACTGATAACAAGGATGAAGCAATCATAGATATTCATACTGGCGCAGATGGTAAATATGCAGATTTATTGATGACACCAAATGGTGGAAGTGGTTCAGCGCATGATGCTATAGATCAAGAGACTGCTAGCTGTTTTATGCAGATGAAAGGTAATGAAACCTTTAAAGTAGCTGTTCGTACACTTACTAAAGATGTAGTTGAGATTTTAAACAAAAACAACATTGAAAACAAATCTATAAAACACTTTATACCACACCAAGCAAACTATAGAATTATTAAAGCAGTTGGAGATGCTTTAAAACTTAAAGATGAGCAAGTAGTTTTAACTGTAGAAAAATACGGAAATACATCAAGTGCATCTATACCAATGGCAATAAACGATATTTATGAACAAGGGACACTTAAAAAATGTGAATTAATGCTTTTTGATGCTTTTGGTGGTGGACTAACTTGGGGCTCAGCTTTAGTGCCTTTTGCCCCTATTAAGTAGATGTTTTTATTTTTAGAGATGCCCTTCTTAAGACTTTCTTCTTTCATTACTAGATGTACGCCTATTATTTGAGCGATTTATAAATTGATTTGACAAGGCATGGTGCAGTTCTTTAAAAAAGTTATTTTCATCTGGTAAATTTAAAGTAGCATTACGAAGTTTTTCTCCCCACATAGAATTTGGAAAATAACTATCATTTTCAAATCTTGCCATAATATGGATATGAACCCTTGGAAGGATGTTTGCAAACGAGGCCATATTTATCTTTTTAGGTTTGTAGTAAAAATTCATATGAAATTCTACTGTATCATAAACTTCCCAAAGCCTTTGTCTTAGTTCTTTAGGAACATTACCCAATTCTTTATGAGGTTCTTTAGTAAAAATTTTAAGCCAAGGAATTTCACTTTTTTCTTTTTGAATATAAATTTGATGGTCTTCGTATACGATATTATCCATAAAATTATCCTTTTGAATAATTATAGCGTATTTAGAGTTGGATTCGGCCTTATTTTGAGCTTTCGTAAATATTTTCTTTGGAAATATTTCATACGCTCAAGCCGATGACATTAATCTCTTTTATATTTATTACGGTTGCCTCCACCGCTGCCACTTCGACTACGACTTGAGCTATCACCATTACCACCTCTATGAGAACTACTACCTCCGCGACCTCCACTAGAACGGTTACGGTTGCCTCTGTATCCGCCACGACCACGACCTCTTGAGTCGCCTCTTGATTCAGCACGAGCAAGGATAGCTTCTATCTTTTCAGCAGGGATACCAATGCTAGATGGTCCTTTTACGCTTTGCTTATCAAGTAGCATCGACACTAATTTATAAATAATTTGTTCTTCATCAATATCTTCTCTTAATATATCAATTACTTTATGAGCTTCATCATAAATTTTATGATCTTCAATAGATTTTACTATGGTTTTTATAGAACTATCTTTTAAATCATTTTTGCTTGGAACAAAAGCATGAACTATTGTAGTTCCTACTTTTTTCTTAATTTTTTGAAGTTCTTTGAACTCATGCGGAGTTACAAGAGTGATAGCCTTACCTTTAGTTCCAGCACGACCAGTACGCCCAATACGGTGGACATAGCTCTCTGGGTCAAATGGGATATGGTAGTTAAATACATGAGAAATATTATTTACATGGATACCGCGAGCAGCAACATCAGTAGCTACTAAAACTTTTACAGAGTTTTCTTTAAAACCTTTGATTACAGTTTCGCGTTGGCGTTGTTCCATATCTCCATGAAGTCCATTAGCTAAATAACCAGCGTTACTTAAAACATTACTTAGTCTATCTACTTCACTTTTTGTGCGACAAAATACAATCGATTTATCAATATTTTCAGAATCCATCAAGCGGATAATTGCATCATCACGCTCTGGCTCATTAATTACATAGTATTCTTGGGAGATATCTTTGTTTGTAGTTTCACCTTTTGTAATTGAGATGAACTCAGGATTTTCTAAAATTCTCTCAGCAAGTAGCTTAATCGGCTTTGGCATAGTAGCTGAAAATAGTAGTGTTTGACGAGAAGATGGAAGGTAAGAAAATATCGCATTAATATCATCTAAAAATCCCATGTCAAGCATCTCATCAGCTTCATCTAAAATAACCATAGTTGGGGTAAAAGTATTTAGCATATCTCTTTTAAGAATATCTAAAAGACGACCAGGTGTCGCTACTACTATTCCAGCCCCACGGTTAATTAAATCAATTTGTCTTTTGTACGAACTACCACCATATACAGTAGTTGTACGGATATTTAAATCACGAGCATATTTAAAAAGCTCATCACTAACTTGAGTAGCTAATTCGCGTGTTGGAGTAATTACTAAAACTTCAACACCAGAATTGCCTTTCATATTGTTTATACACGGCAGCCCAAAAGCTGCTGTTTTACCAGTACCAGTATGTGCTTGACCTACCATATCTTTACCAGCTAAAACTACAGGAATAGCTTGAGCTTGGATAGGACTTGGGACTTTAAAACCAGCTTTTTTAACACTATCTAGTACTTGCTTATTTAGACCTAGGTCGCTAAAAAGAATCTGTGGTTCTTCTTCTCTTGTTTCTTGTTCATTTTGAGGTGCATTTTCTTGCATCATCTACCTTTTGTAAGGGGATGACACTGCAAAACTTTATGTAAAAGCATCTTCCCCTGAAATATTTTCCGAATTATACCCAAATAATATGTAAAAACAATTAAATATATATTATTTTAAAATAATATATATTTAAATTGTGTAAAGAAGAAATAGTTTAGAAATTATATACAAAGCATAAAATTTATGAATGAAGATATAAACAAAATTTAATAGGATTTGTGGCATAATTATATAGATATATTTGCTTTTTTAGGACAATAACTTTATGGATATTTATTTATTATTTTTTGTAATTAGTTTGGTGGTAATTTTAATATTAATTTATCTCTTTTTAAAACAAAATAACAGCTTATCAGATGTTGGGATAGAACTTGCTATTTTAAAAACTAAATATAATTTAGAGATTAAAAATTCTGAAGAAAAATTTCAAATATTACAAGAAGCAAAAGAAAATTTGTCTTTGGAGTTTAAAAACTTGGCAAATAAAATTTTTGAGGATAAAGCAAAACAATTTAGTAGTACTTCAAAAGAGCAATTTAAGCTTTTGTTAGAACCTTTTCGAGAACAAATAACAAATTTTTCAACACAATCTAAAAACCAATTTAATGAAGAGTTAAAAGATAGAACGCTTTTAAAAGATGAACTCTCACGATTGAAACAGATGAATACACAACTTTCACAAGATGCGATTAATCTCACAAATGCTTTAAAAGGGGAAAATAAAACACAAGGAAATTGGGGAGAGATAGTGCTAGAGAGAATTTTAGAAGAATCAGGTCTTCGTGATGGAATTGAGTATGAGCTTCAAGTAAATTTAAAGTCAGATGAGGGTAAAAGATATCTTCCTGATGTAGTTATTCATATGCCACAAGGTCGAGATATTGTTATTGATTCAAAAGTTTCTTTAGTTGCATATGAAAGATTTGTGAGTGAGCAAAATCTAGATGCAAAAGAAGATTTTTTAAAAGCCCATGTTGCAAGTATATCTAAACATATAAAAGAGCTTAGTTCAAAAAATTATGAAAAGCTTGATGGTGTAAACACACTTGATTTTGTGCTTCTCTTTATGCCAATAGAGGGTGCTTTTTTGCTAGCCCTTGAATCAGATGGAGAGTTTTTTAAACGGGCTTATGATAGTAATATTTTAGTAGTATCACCATCAACATTATTAGTTACTTTAAGAACAATAGAGCATATTTGGCGCACACAAAACCAACAAGATAATGCTATGAAAATTGCTGAAGAAGCTGAAGCAATGTATGAAAAACTAGTTGGTTTTGTGGATGAGATGGAGCGTGTTGGTTCTTTTATTGATAAAACAAAAGATTCATATGATATAGCTATGAATAGACTCAAAACTGGTCGAGGAAATGTTATAAAGCGTGCACAAAATATGAAAAAGCTGGGATTAAAGCCTAAAAAAACTTTAAGCATTGAGAGTGATGATGAGTAAATTTTGTTGTTATCAATATCTTAGTAAAATAATAGTATAATCACTTATAAAAAAATTTGTTTATAATAGTTTTTATTACGAGAAAGGAAAATAGTTGAAAAATAACATATCAATTTTTGCTTCCATAAGATTTAAAATATTTTTATGGTTTTTACTTATCTCTATTTTACCAATTATCTATATATCATATACGAATTATATAGAGTATGAACAAAAATTAAAAAAAGCAACCTTTAATGAGATAAAACAAACTTCAAATTTAAAAGCTAGATTTATAGATAACTGGTTTTCATATAGAAAAACAGATATATCTGTTTGGTCACAATCAAAAGATAATATTTATTTTTTAAAAGAGTTATCCGTTTTATACAAGAAATCAAAATTAGAATCACAAGATTTTGTAAAAAGTGATGATTATTTAAATTTTATTAAGACAAAAGAAGATACCTTAATACTGCTCTCACAACAATATGATTATATTTATGATCTTTTTTTAATAGACTTGAATGGAAATATTCTTTTTAATGTTACTAAAGAGAACGATTTAAAAGGGTCATTATTTGATGGAAAATATAAAGATACAAAATTTGCAAATGCTGTACAAGATACTCTAAAATATCAAAAACTTAATTTTTCAGATTTAGAGAGATACAATTTTTCAAATGGTTTAATTTCAGGTTTTATGACAGCCCCTATAGTAGATAAAACGGGTAAAAATATAGGTGCTTTCGCAATACAATTTTATTTTGATAAAATTTTTAATCTCTTTGATGCAGATGTTGGCAATACTCAAGCGTTGTATTACTTAGTTGGAGAAGATGGTTATTTAAGATCAAAAATAGATATGAAAGATGAGATATTAAATAAAGATATAGTTGTAACTTCTAAACAATATAATAAATGGAAGGAGGAGCACTTAAAAAAATCATCAACACATTTAAGCTGCGATGAACCATTTCTCCAATATATTAATGCTAAAGGTAACAATGTTTTTGGAACACATCAAAACATAGAGTTATTAGGTATAAAATGGGCTTTGCTTAGCGAGATAAATACTGATAATTTTGTATTAGCTAAAAAAGATTATCTAATTAGTACTGTTTTGTTTTTAGTTATTATAATATTTTTAATAGCAATAGTTGCATATTTTGCATCGATTAGGTTGACAAAACCAATAGATATCCTTTTAAAAGCTACAAATGATTATGCTTCTGGAAATAGAGATGTAGATATTCAACCTAAATCAAAATCTGAAATTGGCAGCTTAAGTGAATCTTTTAATAAAATGATTATATCGTAAAATAAGAA